>JARLHB010000114.1 GCA_031292465.1 Ignavibacteriaceae bacterium | reverse complement strand
TGAGAGATTTCTAAGGTAATTCTTACTGAACATTAAATGGTCGGCTTTTATTTTTAATTCTTCCAGCAGGATTGCAAATCTTTGCGTTTTAAGTTCATTCTTATGAATGCCGCCGCATTCATATGCTTTCCACATCTGATTATTGATTTTCTTATAAGCATCCAGATATTCAGGATAATATTCATGGCCTAATTGAGAAAAAGTCTTTCTTATAGCCGTTTCTTCGGCATTATTATAGTCAAACAGCGTTCCGTCAGCATCAAAAAGGAGCCAGCTGTATTTAAATTCCTGCAAAATTATATGTTTTCTTTAGCTTATATTAATTAAATAATAGAGTAATTATGTTTACAAAGTTAATATAAGTATTATTAAACTTTGACATTAGTAAAATCAAAGAGTAACTTAATTAATAAAGAAATTTTAGTTGTATTAAAGTCAAATCACAGGTCTCTGGGTGAAGGACCAAATTGTTCCGATTTTTCAATTTAACCAAACAGAGTATCAATTTTTAATTATTAAATGTGGGGTGTATAATGAAAAACTTAGTACTTGTGTTTACCTCTGTCCTTTTATTTACCGTTAGTTCATTTTCGCAAATTAATAAGGGTAATTGGGAACTCTCGCTATCCGGCGATATGGGCTTTACGTCATCTTCCACAGAATCTACTTATGGCGCATACCATGAGGAATATGATGGTACAAGTGAGGGCTACTTTTTAGTTGCTCTAAGAGTTGGGTATTTTGTAGTTGACGGTTTGGAAATAGAGCCTGAATTTATTGAAACTGCTGTTGAGAAAGAAACTCCTTGTTTTGACCTTGGCAGCAATGTATTATATAATTTTAAAATAGCAAATAGCAGCATAAGCCCGTTTGTCCTGGCCGGCTATGGTGTAGGTAATTCAATTCCGTTTTCCAACGCGCTTTTTTATAATGCAACAGGTTCATTAGACATAGGGCATTGGAATTTAGGCGCCGGAGTAAAGTTTTTTATAAACAAAAACATAGGCATCAGGGTAGAATACAGGCATCAGCAGTATAGTTATGATCAGAATGAATACAATGTCTCAACATCATATAAGGTTTACTATAACAAATTATTAGTGGGCATATCATTCTGTTTATAATGGCGGAGATTTAATAATTTATTCCGGCAGGTTGTTTGCCGGCCGGCAAAATATATTGGTTATAAATGCAGGTTAAGCTAAGTTGTACACATATCTGCTTAACTATTTGTTTGCAATTGATTTTTAGCCTTCTTAGCTTTAGTTTTGTATGAAGGTAATAAGTTACAATATCCAACAGGTTACATTGGCTCTAAACATTTCTTCTACTGATATAGATTTGATGCAGCGGGTTTCTTCAAATGATTCAAAGGCTCTTGAAGTCCTATACAATCGTTATTCTTCTTTGCTATATACTTTGGTAAAAAAGATTGTTAGTGAAGAACAGACTGCAGAAGATATTCTTAGCGAAATATTTGTTATCGTATGGCGTAAAGCAGATCTTTTCGATTTTAATACAGGGAATGTATATACCTGGCTTGTAACATTGGCAAGGAATAAAGCTGTGGATACCTTAAGAAGGTTACAACTTAATAACAAGCCTGATGACGAAAAACCGGAATTTGAACCTTATGATGATAATTACGAAAATAAATTTATTATTCCGCAGCTCCCTGACAGCATTGATCCTCTTGATATAAGAACTGCTTTCAGTATAAAAGATGATGTTGAAACAGCACTAAATAAGTTGACGGACGCACAGCAATATGTTATTTATCTTGCTTACTACGAAGGGCTGACCCAAAAAGAAATTGCTGAAAAATTGAATATTCCGCTGCCAACAGTTACATCCAAGATTAAAATAGCTCTTAGTAATTTAAGAGAAAATTTAGTTAAAGGAGACTCTTAATGGCCGGAATAAAAAATCTACAGAGCCATAATGAGTATTCAGAATTGCTTTTTGCATATTCGCTGGGCTGCCTTGATAAAGATGATTTATTGTTGTTAGAGGAATATCTTCAGGCAGGGAATGAATTCCCATGGCAGGAACTTGGTGAATATCAGAATTTAGTGGCTTTACTGCCATCTATATTAAATATGGAAACTCCCGGACCCGAGTTAAAAGATAAAGTTGCAAGAAAACTTTATAGGATAAAAAATGAAAGGCGGACTAAAAAAGCTCCTGAAAGTATTATCCGGAATAAAACAGTAAGCGAAGTTAAGGCAAATCCGCCTGCAGAAGAAAAAGCCGAACTATCCGGTTATTTTGAACAATCAAGATCGTCAGTTCAAAATAATGCTGCGGATGAAAAAGAAAAGCCGGATGAAGAGCCTTCACAATTTCAAACAGATTTTTCTTCTGTACAAGAAGATTCAAATGCAGAACCGGCAAAAGAATCTGCAAGCCCGCTATCTCAAGAGCAAAATAATATTACAAATGTTGATGAAATTGATACTTTGGGAACGGAACTAAATGAAACACCCGCAACGCAGGAAACAATCCCGGTAAAAGAAGAAAAAAAGCCTTATCGGTTACATGGGATTTCTGAAGAGAAAAAAGAAAAGAAAAATATAAGCGGAATAGTAACAGTAATTATTATTTTATTATTAGTCCTTGCTGGGTTATTCTACTTCTATCAAAAATTTTCAACCGACGTAAATAAATATAAATTAAGTGTTGATAACCTTAATAAGCAGGTAGCCGGCCTTACAATACAGTTGTCTGTTAATAAAGAAGTTGATAAAATATTACAGATGAAGGATGCGCATATTATTAATCTGTATAACACCTCAATAAATAAAGAAGGATTTGGTAAAGTAATTATTAGTTTTGAAAACAGCAGCGGATTTCTTCAGCTTTCCGACCTTCCGGTTTTAAGCAATGATAAATATTATCAATTATGGATGACATCTGAAAAAACAACAACCTCACTTGGTGTATGCAAACCATCAGGAAATTTATCTTATTTTCCTATTGCATTACCATCACAGAATTACAAAGGGGAGATAAGATTTTTTGTTACGGTAGAATCTTCAAATAATGCTTCTACTCCTTCAAACAAAATATATCTGACTGGAGTTCTAAAGTAGATATTGCCCTTCTATGGAAATAGTTCTTTAATCTTCGTTTTTATTCCCACGGTTTATTGCAATGAAAATAATGGCTGCAATTATAACTATAATCCAATATTTTAAAACTATCTGGTATGCAGAATAAATAAAGTAGGCAGGCCTCATTGAGCCTATACTCATTGAATATATAAGTCCTGATAAAATGAAAAATAAAGAAATATACAGGATTGTCTTATCATTGGTGTTATCAATATAAAGCATTAAACATGCTATACCGAGAATAAGAATAATGGATGGAAATATAATTTTTGATATGCTGATTATATCGAAATTATTAATAATAAAAAATATTATTCCGACGAGGAAAGCTGCTGTACCGAGGAAAATACGGAACTTTTTATCCTTGCCCAATGAAAGATAAACTGAACCTATTCCGTACAAGATAAATGTATAAGCTAAAATTTCTTCGTTGTTAACCCTTAGCAAGCCGGTTATTTTTAAAATAACAGCAATTATTAAAAAACTAAAAGTATATGATAGTATAGGCTGAGATTTATTCATATAGTATAGACATTAAATAATATAATTAAAGGATTCTTTGGCCCATAATGGATGCGACAACGTCAGTAGCAAAGACAGCGCTTTTGTTTTTATCATCAAGTATAGGATTAACTTCGGTCACTTCCAATGAAGAAATACAGCCGCAGTCTGCAATAGACTCCATTAACAGGTGAGTTTCTCTGTAACTTAGCCCGCCGGGCACAGGTGTTCCTACACCGGGTGCAACAGACGGGTCAACTGAATCCAAATCGAAACTTACATGCAGATAATCAACTTTTTCTTTGAATTGTTTAAGTACCCTTGAAATAACGCGGTGAATCCCGAGTTTATCTATATCTGCCATAGTATAAACAGTTGGATTCATTTTCTTTATATTTATCTTTTCAGGCCCGTCAATACTCCTTGCGCCTATTATAACACAATTTTCAGGATAAATTTTGGGTGAGAACCCGCATATATTTGCAAGCCTTTCGTTTCCTAATCCCATAGACGAAGCAAGCGGCATTCCATGTATATTACCGGAAGGTGAGGTCTCGTCTGTGTTCATATCAGCATGTGCATCAATCCAGATAAGCCCAAATTTCAATTTGTTTTTTCTACAGAAAGAAGAAATTCCGGCAACGCTTCCTACCGCCATTGAATGATCGCCGCCAATACAAAGAGGAAATTGCCCTTTATCCAGAACTTTTTCAACTTTAGCTGCTAAAGATTTTGCGGTCCTTAATATTTCATTAAGATATTTAAGCCTGGGATTTATAATTTTTTGTCTTTCCATAATCTGAATAAATACATCGCCGCTGTCTATAACTTTATAGCCTAAGCTTTCAAGCTTTTCTTTTAATCCGGCAATTCTTAATGCGGAAGGCCCCATATCCACGCCACGCCTGTCAGCGCCTAAGTCCATGGGAAATCCGATGATATTAACTATCTTTGATTGAAGTGTTTTCATAAAAAGTTTTGCAAATATTAATATAATTTTACATCAAAATATGTGTAATAAGTGATTATGTCAAAAAACTTTGTATATGTATATAAATTATTTTCTCATTGATAATTATTTTACAAATTGTATCTCATAATTCTTATATTTTGTTTTTCGAAAAGAATTGTTTTGCAAATTTCGCTTAAATATTGAGAATAACAAATAATGATAAGCATAAGTAAAGAACCGAATATAAGCGTCGGCATATTGTCTGAGAAGAAGATCGATTTTGAGCTGCATGGGGATTTCAAATTAGCAGGTACAAAGCAGGTTTTTAGCGGCAAATTTACCGCCGAAATTGAAAACAACAAGGTTGTCTGCCGGTGGAATAATGATAAACTAGAAATTCCGGGCGATATAATATTTGTTCCGCAAGACATTCAGATAGAATCTTTCTTATTAAGGAACGTTAAAATTGGTGTTAATTTCCATTGGGAAAGAAAAGAAAAAGAAATATTTGCAGGCTCATTAAAATTAATTAAAGAAAATGATAATGTTACGGCAATAAATGTATTGCCTATAGAAAGATACCTGTTAAGCGTTATATCATCAGAAATGAGCGCTAAAAGTTCTTTGCAATTGTTAAAAGCTCATGCAATTATTTCAAGAAGCTGGCTTCTTGCGCAAACTGAGAAAGCTAAAATAAATAAAAAAGATAAGATAAAATATGAACCTATACAGGACAGTGAGGACGAATATATAAGATGGTATGGCCGGGAAGATCATGAATTGTATGATGTATGCGCAGATGATCATTGCCAGCGTTACCAGGGCATATCAAAAATATTTACTGAAGTGGCACGCCAGGCGGTAAAACAAACATCAGGAGTAGTGCTAATAAGCGATAATAAAATCTGCGATGCCCGTTATTCAAAATCGTGTGGAGGCATTACAGAGTCTTTTGAGAATGTATGGGAGCCTGTTAAATATAATTATCTTTCATCGGTAATTGATTATAAGTTTGAACCGGAAAATTATAATTTGAATTTTTCAGTTGAAGCAAATGCGCGGAAATGGATAAAAGGCAACCCGCAGGCATTTTGTAATACGAAGGATAGAAAAATTCTGTCTCATGTTTTGGTTGATTATGATCAGGAGACTAATGATTTTTATCGCTGGAAGGTTGAATTCAGTCAAAAGGAAATATCAGCAATTATAAGAACGAAAACCGGGATAGATTTTGGTGATATTTTGGATCTTATCCCGATAGAACGTGGAAAGTCTTCAAGGATTATTAAGTTAAAAATAGTCGGTTCGAATAAAACATTAATTATTGGCAAGGAATTGGAAATAAGGCGGTCGTTGTCGCCAAGTCATTTATACAGTTCAGCATTTGTTGTTGAAAAGGAAGATATACAAGATGACATTCCGCAAAAATTTATTCTAACGGGTGCAGGCTGGGGGCATGGCGTAGGGCTGTGCCAAATCGGAGCAGCTTTTATGGCGACAAAAGGATACCAGTTTGATGAAATCCTTGTACATTATTTTAAAAAAGCAAGATTGAAAAAGATTTATTGATTTAGGATTATGAAAGTACTTTATTCGTGCCTTTCTAAAAGTTGGGGCGGTATGGAAATGGTTACTCTTTCCGCCATAAAACAACTACAAAAGAGGCATATACATGTAGAACTATTGTGTATTTCGGAATCAAGAATACATATTGAAGCGAACAATATCGGTATGATTATTCATCCCGTTAATGCATCGGGTTATTTTCATCCTTATATAACACTGAGGCTTGCAAGCATAATATACAGGGGTGAATATGATTTAATTCATACACAAGCTTCAAAAGATCTTTGGCTGCTTGTACCGGCATTAAAGTTATTAAGAAGTAAAATTCCGCTTATTCTTACAAAGCATGTCGGTTCCGGTATTATCAAAAAAGACAGATTTCACAGATGGATTTATGAACGCCTTACTTTAGCGCTGGCAATAAGCCGCGTCATAAAGAAAAATCTTTTAGATACATGCCCTCTGCCGGAAAATAAAGTAAGGCTGCTGCATAACGGCATCGATACTGAAAAATTTGATCCCGATAAAATATCAGGAAAAGTGGTAAGAAAAGAGTTCAATATTAATAGTGATGAAATTATTATTGGTATGCTTGCCAGGTTTAGTCCCGGGAAAGGGCATGAAGAGTTCCTTTCAGCAGCAGAACAATTAAATACGAGATACAAAAATCTAAAATATTTAATTGTCGGTGAAGCAAGCCGCGGAGAAAACACATATGCCGATTCAATTAAACAATTAGCAGAAAAGCATAACCTGTCAAATGTTATTTTTACAGGTTATAGAAGCGATACCCCTCAGGTGATTGCTGGAATGGATATTTTTGTTTTCCCTTCACATAGTGAAGCATTCGGAATTGCGCTTGCCGAAGCTATGTCTATGGCTAAACCCTCTGTCTGTTCAAACTCTGATGGAGTCCTTGATATTGCGGTGGATAATGAAACGTCTTATCTGTTTGAAAGAAAAAATGCTGATGATTTAGCCAGAAAGATCGAAATTTTAATAAATTCACCTGATATAAGAATTCAATTTGGAAAAGCCGCCAGAAACAGGGCGGTTGAAAATTTTAATCTTGATATATTAACTGACAAAGTAATAAATATTTATAATGAATTGTCAAAAAAATAAGTAATGTTTATATCTTAATAATCACCTTATAAGTTGACGTTCTTTATTGTATGATGCTTTGTGTTTTATAAAAATAAATTAGAAAATCATGGCAAGTAAACTGACAATATTTCAGTCATATACCGGTAGCGATCTGGCCTTAAAAACTATTGAAGGGTTAAAGAAATCGCAGCTAATTGAAAATGTTATATTCTTGTCGCCAAAAGAATGTAAACACGATCTGCCTGAACGCAATTCATTATATATCGATTCCTTGTTCTCAACAAAATCTTTAAACCTTATTTGCGAAAATGCTACAACAGATTTAATCCTTTTCATAACAAAAGAGGTACTGATAAATCTTTTTCCAAATGCTATTGAAAGATTGGTATCGGTAATAAAAGATACGAATGCCGGAATAGTATACTCGGATTTTTATGAAACCAAGACGGGCGAAACTAATGCTCATCCGCTTATTGATTATCATATTGGAAGCATACGTGATGACTTTAATTTTGGCCCCATGACTCTTATTCGAAAAGAAGCATTTTTAAAATCGGTTAGAACCGGAAGTGATAATTATTTTTACGCAGGCCTTTATAATGCCCGGCTGGCCTTATCTGAAAATTATCCTATTATCAGAATACCGGAATTCCTTTATGAAATTGTTGTAAATGATACAATCGATCCGGCGGTAAAACATTTTGAATATGTTGACCCTAAGAACAGGGAAGCACAAATAGAAATGGAAAAAGCTGCAACCAATCACTTAAAGCGAATTGGAGCATACCTTACACCGGAGTTTGACACGCTTAATTCTGAGAATGAGGAATTTGATTGTGAAATCTCTGTTATAATACCGGTAAAAGACAGGGCCAGAACAATATGCGATGCAGTAGATTCTGTGTTGAAACAACAGGCTGATTTCCCTTTTAATTTAATTATTGTTGACAATCATTCTACAGACGGAACCACAGAAATTATAAATAGATATTCTGCATTGGATGACAGGATAATTCATATTATTCCTGAAACTAATTACCTTGGAATCGGTGGATGCTGGAACGAGGCTATAACAAATGAAAAATGCGGCAGATACTGCATTCAGCTTGATAGTGATGATGTTTATTATGATGAAAATGTGCTGCAAAAAGTTGTCGATCTTTTTCATCAAGGCAAATATGCTATGATAGTAGGCAGTTATAAGGTTACTGATTTTAGATTAAATGATCAACCGCCCGGACTTGTAATACATAAGGAATGGACACCAGAAAACGGCAGGAATAATGCATTAAGAATAAATGGCCTTGGAGCTCCAAGGGCTTTTTATACACCTCTTATCAGAAAAATCAAATTCCCTAATGTAAGTTATGGAGAAGATTATGCCTCCTGTCTTGCTATATCAAGGAAATATCAGGTCGGAAGAATTTATGATCCGATTTATATTTGCAGAAGATGGGAAGGTAATTCGGATGCGGTACTATCTATTGAAAAACAGAATATTTTCAACACGTACAAAGACAAATTAAGAGCAAATGAAATTCTTGCAAGGCAGCAGCTGAACCGCCTTAAAATGAAGCCTTGATATATAACAGATTGCTCACAAATAATTATCCGGCTATTATTTTTACAAAGTATAAAGATATTAATGCACACGATTAGTCCAAAATTGATAGAAACTGTTTTGTTTTCTGATGAGAGTATTACTTCCTTAAAAAACGAAAATGACTTTGGGGCTGCCGCTAAGATTTTTCTTGAAATGCAAAAAAGAGACTGGGAGCAGTCGATTGAAGGATATTATTCATTAAATAGAGTCCAAATAAAGTCTTTTGAATTTGACGGATTTAAAATTAAGGTGCAGTATAACCCTGACAGATTAATTTCCAGTTCGGCAAACGTCGATAAGGATTTTATTCAGAAAAGGAAATGTTTTTTATGCTTAGAGAATTTGCTGAAAGGGCAAAAGGGGTTTTTATACAATAAAGAATATATAATACTTGCCAATCCGTATCCCATATTTCCCGAACATTTTACTATTGCTAATATTAATCATTTCCCTCAAAGAATAAGCGATATTTTCTATATGATGTTATCTTTAAGCCGGAGTATGTCCAGGTATTATACAGTTTTTTATAACGGGCCGAATTGCGGGGCTTCTGCACCGGATCATCTTCATTTTCAGGCGGGCAACAAAGGCTTTTTACCTATAGATGATGATTATAATAAATTAAAAGAACTATACGGCGAAATTCTGCATGAAGAATACGGCTTTGTATGTACGGCAGTTGATGACGGCATAAGGCGGTTTGTTGCATTCGAAGGGGAAATGGAAGACAGCCTTATTTATGCTTTCAATCTTTTTCTTGGAACTTACAGATCACTTCAGAAGACTGAAGATGAACCCATGATGAATATTTTATCTTCTTTTGAAGCCGGGACAGGATGGCGGGTAATTATTTTCCTAAGAGAAAAGCATCGTCCTGCATTATACTATAGCACTGGTGAGGATAATATTTTATTAAGCCCGGCAGCCCTTGATATGGGAGGTGTATGTATAACTCCCCGTGAAAAGGATTTTACAAATATTACAAAGGATATTCTGGCTGAAATATTAAATGAAGTTTGTATCGGGGAAGAACTTTTCGGGTTGTTAAAATCCGAATTAAAAGAGAATTTAAAGAAGATTTAAATACTTATTCCTGGCTCATTAAATCGCTTATAAATTTAAGGTTCTCAGAGTCGGAATTTGATATAATAATTTTAATTATTGCTGTTAAAGGAACCGAAAGCAGCATCCCTACTATACCCCATATATAACCCCAGATTAAAACAGATAATAATATAAGCAGCGGGTTTAAGTTTAATCTCTTGCCAATAAGATTTGGTTCAATCAGATTAAAAAACAATGTTTGAATAGCCATCAAAATTAAGGCAATCACTAATGCAAAAGTAATAGAACCGAATTCCAGTAACGTCATTATAACAGGTAAGGCTAAGGCAATTGCAGAGCCTATCGTGGGGATAAAATTAAACAGGAAAACAAAAAGTCCCCAGATAAATGGGAACTCTACCCCAAGTATTGATAAAAATATCCATACAACAATGCCGGCCGCAAGGTTAATTGCGATCTTTAGGATTATATACCTTTGAATTTGCTCCGTTATGGCTTTAAAAGTATCGGAAAGTTTTTTCTCATTTTCATGGCGTTCAATGTTTAATTTGTCGCCAACCCATTGATCAAAATCTGTGTTTGCAGCTTCAATCTGAGACCCTTTTTTAGCTTCTTTAGGTTCAGGCTTAACTCTTTTAAATACGAATCGGTTTTTAATTGCATTGTAAATAGTGCTTTGTCCTGAAACAACAAAAACAAAAAAGAACAGGATAAACATTGTATTTCCGAGCAATGAAAATGTGGAAGTGAAAATACCGCCGGCAAGTTCCTGGTAATTTAATCTTGCAATAATTTTTTGGATTGAAAAATGCCTAAAAAAAGTAGCCTTAACTTTTAGTGAGACGGCTGTGTCGGAAACAATTTTATTTAACTTATCAAAGTACATAGGCGCTTGTTCCCCAAAGCGCATAAATGAACTAATTACGATGGAAGACAGCCCATAAACAATTATTCCTACTATTAAAATATCGAGAAGGGTAACCAGTGAAAGGGGGACATGTTTTTCCTGAAGATACTCATTTAAGGGTGAAAAAAGAAAATAGAGAAAATAAGCGATTACAAACGGAATAAATATATGGCTTAATTCCTTTAGTACAATTGCAATTACTGTTAGCCCTATAACGGCGATAAAAAATCTTACTGATCCGTCAAGTTTTAATTTGATAGCCATACATAAACTCTCTAATCAGATTCCGATTTCAAAATACTTATCACGAATCCCAGTTAAATATAATGTTGAATGAGATTTAAGTCTTAATTTACTCTTGTACGAAACTTAATTATTTAAAGCCAAAAACGAAAATTATCAAATTAATAAGTCAAACCGGAAGGAGTTTGAGGTGTTGTTAACAGGTATTTGAATAATTCCCATCTTTTTTCCGAATGGTTCTCCGTTCCTCCGTTTTTACCTATATAATTGCTGATGATTTCTTCGCCAAGGTTGTAATTAATAACATAGCTCCGGTATTTTTCTATAAAGCTTAACCTGTGAGCAGCTCTATCGGGAGACATAAGGCAAATTTGTTCAAGCCAGTCGATAGTTTCTTTTTTAGACCACTTACCGTCCAGATAATTTCTTGAAGCTTCATTCCCGGCAAAACTTAGTTCTTCAGTTAAATTTAATACCTCATCATACTCTTCTGCCTTTGCCGGATCCAATCCTGCAAGTGGGTACAATACTTCTTTTTCAAATTTAGATTTTTCTTTGCCGGGGAAAATCATTTTAATTCCAAAATTTGCAGTGCCTTCCGCGATTAATGATTGAGGGCTGAAAAGGGGATAGACGGTAAATTCTACCCACCCGTTATTTTTTACCAGGTTTTCCTCAAGCAGTGAGTTATATACATGATGCCCCGGGTAACCTTCATGCGCGGCAAGATCAATTGCACGGTCTATGTAAACAGGCAGATCGGTATTAACCTGAATAACGCTGAAATGATTGCCTTTGTACCAGTTATAGCCGCTCCACGGCTTATTTGAAACATATTCAATTTTGAAATTTTCATTTGCAGGTAACTTTACATATTCCATTGTCCTTTTTTTGCATTCGTTTATTGCAGCTTCAAACACTGCCTGTAATTTGTCCTTAGGTATAATAAAATGCTGCCTGTAATCATCAAGCCTTTTGGAAACGCTGCCTTTCCCGGGCAGAATTTTATCGAGTTTATCAAGAATAGACTGGAAATGTTCTTTTGAATTAGTGGGCGCTGAAGCATCATAAAGCGCCAGGCTTTCTTTATCAAATGTAAATGAGCCGCCCTTCAGCATAAATAATTTTGCTTTAACTGCTAATAATTGCTTATACAAAAATCTGTAACGGAGAGTTTCAATTTTATCTGCCTTCAGATTTTTTAAAGCATCAAGTTTATCAAGCAGGCTGTCTGTCTCCGCATCGCAAAATTTTAAAACTTTGGCAGAATCTTCGGATGTTTTAATTTCATCATGCGGGCGTAAATTGTCAGGCCCGTAATAAGCATCCACAAAATCACTGTCTAACTGTCCTGTTTTTAGAACAAGCCGTACATAATTTTCCGCAATGTTGTTCATTTTAATACCTAACTCGTTAATATTTTTTGAGTTCCCGTTTTTACCGCATGAACTGAATGTTAAAGCGGCAAGGGACAAAATGCAAATTTTTCGAAACGTCATTAAATTTTTCGCAATCTTCTTTATAATAAAAAAATTAATGTAAGGAAAATATTTTGTAACTCATAGCAGGCAGTTCAATTTCTAATGAATTACCTTTTATTTTTTGAATTTCAGAATCTAAAAGGCTGTTAGCTGAATTAATATTATAAACTGCCGGTATAGTTACATTTATTCTTTTAGGCATATCGCTTTTATTCATAGCTACTAAAATTCTTTGGTTCACATCCGACCTGATATAAGCATAACTGTTTGTATCGGCCAGTAACGTATAAAAATCACCATGCCTTAAAGCTGAATTCTTATCACGGAGATTGACAATCTTTCTTACGCCTGTAAGCGTTCCTTTTTCCCATGGGGTAAGTAAGTTATCAAAACGCATCATACGGCGGTTATCCGGGTCGGCTGCGCCTGTCATTCCTATTTCATCGCCGTAATCAATTACAGGCACGCCAGGTATAGTTAAAAGATAACTGAGGTACAATTTTAATTTGTCGTAGCTTGATTTATTTTTAACCGCGGGCGGATTTGACCACCCCAACTCAGCGGCATCCACTCCGCCGTCAAGGGAAATAGCGCTGTCTGCAAAGGACATAAACCTGACTTTATCATGGCTGTCTAAAATATTACCCATTACATTATCTATTCCATAGATAGAAATTGATTTTTGTAACTCTTTATCAAGCGTTGCAAACGAAGCGTTCGAACGAACGAATGTAGGTATTGAGACATCATATAAATTAAAGTTAAACTGGGCATTAAGCTGCCCGTTATTTACATAAGAGCTTATAAGCTGATAACTGCCGAAAGTTTCTCCAATCTGGTAAATAGTTTTATGCTGGGGAATTTCAATTTCCTTCTTTATTTTCTGCGATAATAATCTCCAGAAAGAATTTGGTATATGTTTTACTGCATCATGCCTGAAGCCGTCTGCATTTGTTTCTTTTAACCACCACACAGCGTTGTCTGTCATTGCTTCACGGGCATCTTTGGAAGCGAGATAATTGAAAGTAGGAAGGTAAGGCTCAAACCAGGTTGTAAGCCTTTGTTCATCCCATAGCCTCAAATTTTTTCTCCCGTCGGGTAGGTATAGCACTCCGAACCAATCCTGGTGTTGTTTGTATAAACTATTTTGAATAAATACATGATGGGCTACATAATCCAGAATTACTTTTATGTGATGTTTATGTGCAAGTGCTATTAATCCTTTTAACAGTTTCATTGTTCCAAAATGTTCTTCAACTGTGTTGGAATTTATAGGCCAGTAACCGTGATAGCCGGTATATAGCCTGTGGGGTGCAGGTGATTCCATATAAGCGCTGTCCGGATTATCTACCACCGGTGAAATCCATAGCGTATTTACTCCAAGAGAATCAAAATAACCGGAATTTATTTTATCTATTATTCCCTGAAAGTCGCCCCCTTCATAATTAGCCTGCGGGAAAAGCCCTTTTGCAATTACCGGTTTATCATTCTTCTTGTCCCCATTGTAAAATCTGTCAATCATAATGGAATAAATAATCTGATCCTGCAGAGTTGAAGTGTTTTTATTGTTTGGGAGCATTCCCGAAAGATCAACTACCTGCATATTAGTAACCAGTCCACCCTGTGTTACTGCAAGCCTTACGTTTGAGTTGTTTTTTATTAGGTCATTGCCAACAGTAATATCTATTCTATTGCCATCAATACTAATCTTGTTTTCCGGTATTCTAGTATTGTTAATTAGAGGGATTAAATTATCATAACTTAGCGGTTTTAAGGTGCTGTTGCCTTCGAAATAAAAACTTAGTTTTGTTCCCTTTGCAACATGAGATTTCCCTATTATATGTAAAAAACATTTCTCCGGATGAAGGGAGCTTATGTATAACACTGAATTTGAACTGCCTGCGCCGTTTGGGGCTTTTTCAGGATTAACCGGATCCATAATCTCTTCGCCGTCAACAAAAAATCTGTATTCATATCTTCCCGGTTCCATAGGGACGGAAATTTTATATATTTCACCTTCCTTATGCATAACAAGATTTTCACGGTTCCATCCGTTAAACGTGCCAAAAAGGTTTACTGATTTTGGATTTCCATCCGGTTTATATTCGAACTGATGTGACTGTAAAACTTCCGAAATTATTGGAAGTTCATAAGTGGAATTGCCGAGTTTAAAATCAAGGAGCTTCATACCCTCATAATTTTTATCCGCTAAGAGCATAAGGTAACCGCTTTTTGAATCATATTTTATATCGACGTTTTTATCGGGCGGGAACGTCAAATTATAATTACCTGAATAAAACAAATCGGTAATTAATAAAGTATCCGGCTCACCGGCAATTAATCGTACAGGTTTAATCAAATCATTAATATTCTGTGCTTTTAATATAAAGCCCGGTAAAGACAAAGATATGACAAGAAATAGGTAAGTAATCCTTTTAATTAATGCCATTCTAAAAGCTCCTTATACAGATGGTATGTTTGAGCCCTTAATTTATGAAAAAAAACAATATTATAAACCCCCTCAAATGGGGGGATTATTGTCTATTCCCAGGGGTATAGAACTCTCTATCTCCCGTTCCCCGATTTGCTGTCTCCACATGGCGTAATACAAACCTTTAAGATCAAGTAACTCATAATGGCTGCCGGATTCAACAACGCTGCCTTTTTCCAGTACATATATTTTGTCGGCATGCATAACTGTTGACAGCCTGTGGGCAATCATTATTGTTAACAGATTCTTATTGTCTGAAATTTCCCTGATTGTTTTGCTTATTTCTTCCTCTGTAAGTGAATCGAGGGCAGAAGTAGCCTCATCGAAAACAAGTATGTTCGGTTTCCTAAGCAAAGCGCGGGCAATGGAAAGCCTCTGCTTTTCGCCGCCTGAAACTTTAACGCCGCCTTCGCCTATCATTGTGCTTATACCTTTATCAGCACGCGCCAGAAGGTTCTGGCATGCGGCTTTTTCAAGAACATCAAAGCATTCTGCATCGGTTGCGGACGGGTTAACGAAAAGTAAATTTTCTTTTATAGTGCCCGAAAATAATTGAGTATCCTGCGTAACGAAACCGATTCTTTCTCTCAACTCGTCAAAATCTATCTGCTCCCTCTTTACATCATTGTAAAGGATTTCGCCTGTCTGTGGAGGATAGAGGCCTACAAGCAGCTTTACTAAAGTTGTTTTACCGGCTCCCGACGGGCCTACAAACGCAATTGTTTCACCTATGCTTGTTTTGAATGAAATTTCTTTAATTGCATTTTTAGTTGACGAAAGGTGTTTGAAACTTACATCTCTAAATTCAAGAGTTTGAATTTGACCCAGTTCAACCGGGTTTAATGGCTTTGGCTCCTGTGGAAGGGCTAATATGCTTTCAAAATTATTTAATGAAACTTCAGCCTCCCTGTACGTATTAATTATATCTCCCAGGCTCTGCAGCGGCCCGAAAATAAAAAATGAGTATAAGAACAAAGAAAAGAATTCGCCGACTGTAATTGCATGAATAAATATTAAGTATAACATCATGAAAATAATACTCGTCCGTAAAAAGTTAACACAGGTGCCCTGTATAAAACTAAGGCTTCTGATATATTTTACTTTCTTAAGTTCTAAGACAAGTATTTTTTCCGTTACGGAATTAAGCCTTTCGATCTCCTGCTGGCCGAGCCCCAAACTTTTAACCAGTTCTATATTCCGGAGTGATTCTGTAGTAGAGCCTGCAAGCGAGGTAGTCTCGTCAACTATAGTCTTCTGAATTATTTTTATCTTCCTGCTTAGTACGGAACTAATGATTCCGAGTATCGGGACGGCTGAGAAAAATACCGGGGCTATAACCCAGTAAAGCCGTATAGAATATACAGTAACGAATATTATGCCTATAAAGGAAGTAAAGAGTATATTAATGAATGAGGAGATAAGCTTTTCAACATCAAGCCTTACCTTTTGCAGTACTCCCAGTGTTTGCCCGCTTCTTTGATCCTCAAATAAGGCATAGGGCAG
>JARLHB010000014.1 GCA_031292465.1 Ignavibacteriaceae bacterium | reverse complement strand
CAGGATTGCTAAAAGTTTAACGGCGCTTCTTGAAAAGAACTAATCCATGATTAAACAGGTAAGTACAAGTTTGCAAATTAAATTGTTTACAGGCAGAAATACTATCTATTCTGAAGGAACGTAACGGTACAATTTCCCTTTTAAATACAAGCTATGCAATTATATTATTGGTGTAATAACCTCCATTTTTTTATACAAAAAACATATAAGGCATTGTCAGGCATCACAGCGTTGCATAACTTTATAATTATTTGTGGTAAATAGTTTATAAATTCTATAAGTTATTACAAAGAATAGGGGGTAATTAATAATCTTTGATGTAACGCGAAACCTTCACCATATTGCTCTGATTTTACATAAAGAACCGTTTCAAGAATTTTGGGAAACATATGGGGACAAAAATACTAATCAGTACAAAAGTTCCATTAAGTTTTTTCTTAATATATTTATTAATATTAGGCGGCATTTTCACATCTGCTACGTACGTATATCAAAATCAAAAAAGTACAGTAGAGCTGGATGAAAAAAATCTATTCGTTTTTGTTTCAAATATTAAATTACATCAAATTGTTACATGGAGAGAAAAACGGCTATCCGATGCGAAAAATATTCTGGCAAATAGTTTTATAAAAAATGGTATTGCAGAATATCTTAAAAATAGCAATAATCGGGCAATTAAAAGTGAATTATCCGGCTGGCTTAAGTCATTAGCATTAGACAAAAACTACGAATCCATATCGCTGATCAATAATAAGTTCAAAATCATTTTTAGTTCAAAACCATCGGAAAACTATATAGGCAGATTTGCAACTGCAATGGCCAGGCAATCATTGGATAAAAATAAGATACTGTTATCAGATTTTCAAAAAGAGACCTCGTCCGGAAACGTACTCCTTTACCTATTCTTACCAATCAAAGCAGTTAATAACAAATCAGGGGTTTTAATTTTCAAAATAAACCCCTATGCAGAGCTATATCCGCTTTTACAGTCCTGGCCTATCCCTACCAGGACAGCCGAATCAATTATGGTTGAACGAATAGGCGATTCAGTATTATCATTAAGCCCTATGCGCCGTTTGAAAAATTCAGAATTAAGTGTCAGGCTGCCACTCTCATTAAAAGATTTGCCGGCGGCAAAATACATCCGCGGTGAATCGGGAATAATATTTGGTAAAGATTATTCAGGAAATGATGTAGTCGCTTTCGGACAAAAGGTCCCTTCAACTTCATGGTATATAATTACAAAAATAGATACCCCGGAATTATTTGAAAGCATAAAGGGACGTTCTTACTTTGTTATAAGTATAACATTAGTATTCATAATATTGGTTACACTCGCATTCTGGTTTCTTTTTAAAAAACAATTAAGTTTTTACCAGCAATTGTTATACAGATCAGGTGAAGATAAAAGAATATTGGAAAAACATTACGCGTATTTAATTAAATACGCAAATGATAGTATGTTTCTTTTGAATGAATCCGGCAATGTAATATTTAGTAATGAAAGAGCCGCACAAGTGTATGGATATTCGCAAGATGAATTTTTAAAATTAACTATAAAAGATTTAAGGGCCAAAAGCTCCTGGCACCAAATTGAAGAGCAGATGAAACTTGCAGAAACCAAAGGAATAGTTTTCGAAACTTTGCATAAAAGAAAGGACGGCTCCATTTTCCCAATAGAGGTAAGTTCACGCACGATTGAAGTTAACGGTAAAAGATATTTCCAAAGTATTGTCCGGGATATTTCCGAGCGAAAAGAAGCTGAGAAAAAAATATATGAATTGAACAGGACATATTCATTTTTAAGTGATGTAAACCAGATGATTGTAAGGACTCAGGATGAGAAAAAATTATTTGAAGAGACATGCGTTATTGCTATAAAAAGAGGCGGTTTTAAATTTGCTTATATCGGAATAATAAATAAACATACCGGAAATATGGAAATTGCGGCATACGCCGGCGGTTATGTTGAGCGATTAGATAACATTTCTTTTAGCATTAATGATCTTGAAAAGGACAGCGTGCCGGCTCTTACCTTCTTTAACACAGGCAGCCATTTTATTTGTAATGATATTGCAAATGATAAAGGCATGGAACATTTCAGAGAAACGGCTGTAAGAAACAACTACAACTCATGCGGTGTATTCCCTGTAAAAATAGATAATAAAATCATAGGCACGCTAAACCTATATTCCGAAGAAAAATATTTCTTCAACGAAGCTGAAATAAAACTATTAGTCGAGATGTCCGGCGATGTTTCATATGCAGTAAAATCTCTGAAAAATGAAAAGAAACGGGAAACATATGAAAAGGCTTTGTTAAGAAGCTGGGAAAGATATAAAGAACTATTCGAAAGCAACCCCAATCCAATGTGGATTTATGACGATGAAACATTAAAATTTATAAATGTTAATAAAACCGCAATAAATCATTATGGCTATACAAAGAGCGAATTCTTATCCATGACTATCAAAGATATAAGGCCGCAAGAAGATATACTTCAAATAATAAATTTCATTGAATCAACAAAAGAAGATATAAGAACGTCCTTTAATGTGCGTCATAAGAAAAAAGACGGAACGATAATATATGTTGAGGTGAAATCTAATCCTATAACAGTTATAAATAAGCAGAAAAGCAGGATAGTTTCAATTAATGATATTACAGAACAAAAGAGAATGATAGAAGAAGTAATTATAGCAAAAGAAAAAGCCGAGGAAGCAAATAAGCCAAGGAGTGTATTCCTTGGAACAATGAGTCATGAACTACGTACGCCTTTAATCGGCATTCTGGGTTATTCAGATATACTCCTTGATGATTTGCAGGAACCTGAGTTTATAGAAATGGTTAAAGGAATTAGAAGAGGAGGCAGGCGTCTTTTAAACACTCTAAACTTAATTCTGGATCTTACCAGGATTGAATCTGACAAATTGGAAGTGGCTCTGAAACAAATAGATATTGTTGAACCGTTAACATACGCATTCAGTGAGTTTGAGGGTGCTGCCAAAGAAAAATATCTTGAATATTCGCTGAATATTCTGGAAGAGAATCTTATATCCAATATAGATGAACACTTGTTTATTATCATTATGGAGAATCTTATTAATAATGCTATCAAGTTCACCAGGACGGGAAGCATTCGCCTTACTGCGGGTGTTAATGAAGAAAATAAAATATTTGTAAGTGTACGCGATACAGGCATTGGAATTGACGAAAAACATATTAATATAATTTTCCAGGAATTCAGGCAGGTAAGTGAAGGGATTAACCGGGAATATCAGGGAACAGGCCTTGGGCTTACTATAACCGAAAAATATATCAGAATGCTTAATGGTAATATTGAAGTGAAAAGTAAAATAGGCGAAGGCACTTTATTTACAATTACATTTCCCCGTATATAAATACAATTAAATCATCATACAGAACAAGCAATAATAATAAATATTGTCAGCGCCTTTGTAAAAAAAGCTTTAGCTAAAAACATTTTTGTACTTCAGCTAAAGCTTATAAAATTTGTATTAAGTGTTATATAATTTACGGCCTTGATGCTTAAGAATTTCCAATAAGAATACCGGAAAGAAAGACAAGAAGCCCGCCAATAACAACCTGAAATACAGCAGTTCCGAGTGGAGTATCCATGTATTTATTTCTAACCCATGCAATTATAATAAGTTCTATGAAAACAACAGCAACTGCAACGGTTGTTGCTGTATATATATGAGGAATAAGATAGGGAAGCGTATGCCCTAAGCCGCCGACTGTGGTCATAAACCCTGTAATAAGGCCGCGCATTAAGGGATGCCCCCTGCCGGTAAGAGAGCCGTCATCGGAAAGGGCTTCAGCAAAACCCATGCTGATACCGGCGCCAATTGCAGCTGCAAGCCCGACTAAAAATGTATACCAACTGTTATGTGTTGCAAACGCAGCCGCAAAAATGGGCGCAAGCGTTGAGACCGAACCATCCATTAATCCAACCAATCCCGGCTGTATTACCTGCAGCAGGAACAAACGATTTTCAGCTTCCTGCTCGGATTCGGTATCAGCATTAGCAATCATTGCCTGTGCGGTATTACTATGCTTTCGTTCTTCATTGGCAAGATCTCCCAATAGTTGCCGTATACCTGTATCGCTGGTTTTTCTTGCCGCAGTTTCATAAAAACGCCTTGTTTCTAATTCCATTTGCTGGGATTGTTTACGGGCATCGGCAAGTTTTAACGGACGCATTAACCATACCGGTTTCCGTTCAACAAATCCTCTTACATCCTGCCTGCGAATAAGAGGTATATGATCGCCGAATTTCTTTTTGAAAAGATCTAATAACCGGTGGCGGTGGCCATTCTCATCTTCCCGCATTCTTACAAATTCATCGGCTTGTAAAGGGTAATCGGTTCTTAAGCCGTCCGCTAAATCATCATAGATACGCGCATCTTCTTCCTCCTGTGAGATTGCAAGCGCTAATATTTCCTGCTCGCTTAGGCTGTCAAATGATCGCATAATTCTCCTTTTAATATTTATTTAATAAGACCGGGACAGTATTCTTACGGTCTTTTTTAATTAATATAACCCGTTGTTCGTAATTCCCAATATATTCTTTTAACAAACATTTTGCCTATATCGTCCCTACCGGGACTTAATTCTTCTTTTTATTTTTTTCTACAAATATTTAACCCCTAACGGGGTTTGTATTCGTCATGTTTCGAGGGACTTATTCCTCATCCCGTTGAGGATGAAATATTTGTAGTGAGAACAAAAATGTTTTAAGTCCCGGCAGGGACGAAATAAAAGAACTATAAATGTGTCAATAATTAATTTACAAATTTAATTAATTGTAAAATTAAAAGCCTTAAAAAGTATATTGCAATGGACAAAAACAACCTATGTTGTGATTACTATTTCCCTCTTTATACCAAACTTGCGCATTTTTGAACCGAGAGTTTTACCGTTTATACCGAGAAGTTTTGATGCGCTGTTTTCTCCTGTAACTTTTCCATTTGATAATTTAAGTGCAGTAATTATTTGTTCTCTCTCGGTTTCCTCCAATGTTCTGAATGATTCCAGGTTATTATTATCTTTTATACTTTTCAAGAACATAAAATCCTTTAGCTCAAGATTTGGTCCGTTTGAAACAATAACAGCCCGTTCAATAATATGCTCCAGTTCCCGTACATTCCCCGGCCAATCGTAGCCTAAAAGTAAGTCCAGATCTGTTTTCTTTAATACTTTCAAAGACTTTCCAATTGTTTTAGAAAACTTTTCTATAAAATGTCTGACAAAAAGAGGTATATCTTCCTTACGTTCTCTTAAAGGCGGGACGGTAATAGGGAAAACATTTATCCTGAAATATAAATCCGTTCTGAAAGTTCCCTTAGCAATTTCTTCTTCAAGGTTACGGTTTGTGGCAACAATTACCCGCACGTCTGTTTTTATGGTACTTTTCCCGCCAATTCTCTCAAACTCTTTTTCCTGCAGGATGCGTAATAATTTTGACTGAAGTTCAAGCGGAAGTTCGCCGATTTCATCTAAAAAAATTGTACCACCGTTAGCAAGTTCAAATTTTCCGATTCTTTTTTCAATAGCGCCGGTAAAGCTTCCTTTTTCATGCCCGAATAATTCCGATTCAAT
>JARLHB010000113.1 GCA_031292465.1 Ignavibacteriaceae bacterium | reverse complement strand
GTGCGCTTGTTTGCAAATATTTCACATGAATTGCGTACACCTTTAACTCTTATTATGGGCCCGCTGTTAAAAGTTTTGGAATCGCCGCTGCTTGAAAGCGAGTTGAAAAAATCATTGGTAATGGTAAACAAAAACTGCCACCGTTTATTAAGGCTGATTAACCAGGTACTTGATTTTAGAAAACTGGAAGCAGGCCAGCTAAAATTTGAGCCTAAAAGAGGCGACATTATAGGCTTCCTGCGTGAAGAAGTTTCTGCTTTTGAAGAATCCGCAAAGTCTAAAAATATATATTTAAAATTAGTTACAGATATTGATAAGCTTGAGATTTGGTTTGATCCTGATAAAATTGAGAAAATAATATTCAACTTATTATCAAACGCATTAAAATTTACATCGCAGAACGGCTCTGTTTCTATTCATGTTTCAAGAATAGAGGCTACTAAAATCAGGACACTGGATTTAGGCTTAAAGAGGCCTGTAAAGTTTTCTAACTGGCTGGAAGTAATAATTAACGATTCGGGAATAGGAATCTCGGAAAGGCACCTTGATAAAGTATTTGACCAGTTTTACCAGGTAAAAGATAATCTGAAGGCGGCTGTCGGCGGAACAGGAATCGGGTTATCTGTTGCAAAAGAAATGATAAAGATACAGGGCGGCAAAATAAGTGTTGAAAGTTCAGAAGGCGTCGGCACTTCATTTATTATTAAACTGCCTGTTATTGAAGAAGAAATTTTTGAACAGGGTGCGGATTATGAACTCGTGAATAATTCAGATTATATAAAACTAAAGTTTCCTGAAGACGAGGCTGAAGAAATTCCGATTGAGCCTGAAAACGAAGAACATGTTAAAAGCAACCGCAGCAAAATATTGATTGTTGAAGATAATGCAGAGATGCGCCAGTACATAAAAGAAGAGCTGGAAAAGCAATATGATGTTATGGAATCGGTTAATGGTGAAGACGGTTTAAATAAAGCACTTAACTTTAACCCGGATTTGATTCTTAGCGATATTATGATGCCCCTGATGGATGGAATAGAATTCTGTAAAAGAATTAAAACCGATGAACGAACCAGCCACATTGCCGTTATTTTGTTAACTGCCCGGGCTTCACAGGAATATAAAATGGAGGGATTGGAAACCGGGGCAGATGATTACTTAATTAAGCCTTTTTACAATGCGGAACTAATGGTTAAAATCCATAATATATTAGAGACGCGCCGAAGACTTAGGGAAAAATTCGGTAAATCTTTACAATTTGAGCCTAATAATATTGATATTACCTCTGTAGATCAAAAATTTCTTAAGCGGGCAATTGATATTATCGAGCAGCATATTGATGATGCGGATTTTAACGTTGAAACTTTCAGTAAACTGGTTGGGATGAGCCGGGTAAGCCTGTATAATAAATTAAATTCTTTAACGAATCATTCTGTACAGAAATTTATTTTTGCTATACGGTTAAAAAGGGCAGCCCAGTTGTTAAAAGAATCCGGTATGACGGTGACTGAAGTTGCATACAGCGTTGGGTTCAAAGACCCGTCACACTTTAGTAAGTTGTTTAAGAAACAATTCGGAGTATCGCCAAAAGTTTACATTAATGGTGATTCTGAATCTGATGAATAAGTTCCCGGAAAATTTCCCCGGCCACGATATTTGGTTTGCCCGGGGCCGGTTATGGGGAATAAATTGGAGGCATATACCGGGCTGCGTTAACTAAAAATCATACTTCTTTTATGGCTTCCAGAGACAAATCTTAATAACCGGATTAACTTATCTTTTCTTTCATTTTAAGCTATTTTTACAACATTTGTTAAAATATAATGTGTTTTAACGCTCAAACCTAAGAAATAAACACGCAGACCACCATCCCTATTTAGCTAAATCTATTTTTAATTCCATAAAAAGTTGCATTACATAATTTTAATGACATTCATTTTCAAGATAGTTTCTTTATTGATTTTGATGTCCGGGTTTGTAAATGATTAAGAATAGAAAACATAATAATTTATTATTTCAGACAAAGCCCATTTGGCGGTCTGAAACTCAAAATTCTTGTATCGCTTTGGATATTATTAATTCACCATACTACGAGAGAAGTCTTATATGAGCAGTTCAACGTCTTCAAATTCCGATAGTTCAGCGTCTCAGTCAAAAAGTTATAAATCTGCTTTTATATTAATGAGTTCTCTCTTTTTTATGTGGGGAGCCATTGTTTCTTTAAATGATATTTTAATCCCGCATTTGAAAAGCCTTTTCCATATGAATTATGCGCAGACAATGCTGATTCAGTTTAGTTATTTCCTGGCTTATTTTACAATGGCTATTCCGGCAAGCATGGTAATTGGAAGAATCGGATATAAGAATGGAATAGTTCTTGGCCTTGCAATTGTCGGCGTTGGCTGTTTAATGTTTTTGCCGGCATCATATTTCATCTCTTACGGCTTATTTCTATTAGGATTGTTTATAATGGCAACCGGCAATGTTATTCTGCAGGTTGTAGCAAATCCATATGTCTTAGTATTGGGCCCATCGGAAACAGCATCAAGCCGGTTAAATTTAGCCCAGGGTATAAATTCACTTGCAACCACAATCGCACCTCTTATTGGAGCATATTTTATACTTGGTAAATTCAGTAACAACGCCGAACATGCCGCTTCTGTTCAGGGTGTTTATATTGGCCTGGCAGTCTTTGCTCTTCTTATTGCAGGCATTTTCGCCATGATTAAACTTCCTACCATAAAAGGGAATTCCCATAAAAGAGCTGAAGGTAATGTATTTAAATACCGCCAGCTTCGCCTGGGTGTTATTGCATTAACTTTATATGTCGGTGCGGAAGTATCAATCGGAAGTTTTATAGTTAGTTATTTGGGGCAGCCATATGTAAAAGGCCTTCCCATGCAGGCAGCCGCAAAATATATTCCGCTTTATTGGGGCGGATTAATGATAGGCCGTTTTGTTGGTTCCGCTATTTTACAAAAACTTAGCGCTGAAAAAGTATTGGTGTGGAGTTCAGTTGCGGCATTTGTATTTATTGCCGTTACAATATTAACCTTCGGCGCTGTCTCGATGTGGGCAATGCTTTTGGTAGGGCTATTTAACTCTATTATGTGGTCAAACATTTTTGCTTTGGCAATTGACGGCCTGGGCGATTTAACCATAAAAGCATCGGGAGTTCTTCTTATGGCGCCAATCGGCGGCGCTTTATTACCATTGCTGCAAGGCGTATTGGCAGACAGCCCGCTTACGCTGAAATACTCCTATATACTTCCATTAATAAGTTATTTATTCATCTTTTATTATGGTTACAGAGGGCATAAACCGGTTAGCGAAAAAATATAATTGTGAATCTGCAGAGCAGATTAAATATTAAAAAATCATGTTGTTTGAAGTTTATAACGCCGTTTCAAGTCAATTTATTTATAAACTTAGAATTATTTAGAAGTTTGGCCATACTATAATGGGCCGGAGAGTATCCATGCTATTATTTTTGAAGAAATATCCACTGCTAATATTTGTCGTGCTATTTATGTTTCCGCACCATTATATATATGCTCAATCAGTTCTGGATTCGGCGTCGTTTAAACAGTTGGAAGGGACACATGATTTAAGCCTGCCTGACTGGGGGCCATATACAAAACGTTATATAGGAGTCTCTAATATCCCGGATAAAAAAAGCGGAATAAGATTTGACCTTAGTGTATTCCCGGGTTTTTACAGAAGAAAAGTTCTTGTGCCAAATGTTTTGTATGAAACCGATTATCATCCATGGGAAGCATCTCCTAATTTAGAGTATTTCAGTTTTCGACACGAGCTTGAATGGAAAGATCAGGTATATACAGATATTTCATATTCAAAAATCTCTTCTAATTCACGGCTGATAAGGATTGAGTGCGTAAACAATACGGGAAATGATCAGAATCTCGCTTTACATTTTATGGCTTCAGTTAATTTTCCTCCGATAAAAGAATACAGCCCTTATACCAGCCTGTATCCGGGAGTAATAAAATTACCTGCGGGTTGTACCTGGATTCACGCGCTTGATTATGAAGATTTAAGATATGCTAAACCGAGGCCGACGGATAATTTAGTTGCCGACGGGAAAATGCGCGGCGAAATAAGAGACGATGGCTTTGTGGACGGTTCCGGCATAGGATGCGGTTTTGGTTTGGATAAGGGAGATTTTGTTTCATATAAAATTAAAATCGAAAAGGATTATGATGATGCGGCTCTTTATATACGATATAAACTAAAAGCAGATGTAAATGCTTCGTTTAATCTTTCCGGCCTTGCTAACCAGGAAATAACTTTAGACGGCAAGGAAGGTTTTAATACCAAATTAGTAAATATCGGAAAATTAAAAGCCGGAACTTATGAATTGATTCTAAAATCGAATGGCGGAAGCGCTATTGAACTTGATGGCTTTACTATAGTTGAATCAAATTTAGCGAACCAGATAGAAATAAAGCAGAAGGAATGGAACCCTGTTCCCGAGATTACCGAAGGGCCGGTTAAAAATTCTCTTATCTTAAAATATAATGATGTTAATACATATTACGGGCTCTTGTGGCAGTATGATATGTTTGAAGTTCGTCAATGGTATGGCCGTGACCTTGCCGACTACTTTAAGCAGATGGTAAATGAACATGTATTAATGACTTTTAACGGGGAAGGCAAAGGGCATTATACTAACGTATTCCTAAAGCCGGTTATACTTACTCCAAAGTCAACAAAAATTATATACGGAATAGTTTGCAGCGGAACTAAAGATGAAGTTGCAAAATATCTAAAAGAAATGAATGATGCCCAGGATAAATATGAAGGATATTATACTGCCGCCAGAAAATATGTTGAGCATGAACCTGTAAACGCAGACGGCGAAAAATATAAATTCAGCATTGAACGCATGAATGCAACTCTTGCCTGTAATGTTGTTTATCCCGTTTATACTCAAAAACAATATATCCGCCATAGTACGCCGGGTAGATGGTGGGATTGCTTATACACATGGGACTCAGGTTTCATCGGCCTTGGTTTGCTGCAAATGGATACTTTAAGAGCTGTAGAAAGTTTGAATGCATATACGCAGGAGCCGGGTGCGCAGTCAGCATTTATTCATCATGGATCGCCGGTTCCGGTTCAGCATTATTTATTCTTTGAGTTATGGAATAAAACGCAGTCAAAAGAATTATTGGAATATTTTTATCCGCGTTTAAAACAATATCATGAATTTTTAGCAGGAAATCTTGGAAGTTCAACCACAAGAACGCTGAAATCCAATATCCTTAAAACATGGGATTATTGGTATAGTTCAGGCGGCTGGGATGATTATCCACCACAAAAGTTTACGCATGATAAGGGGCTGGACAGTATTATGACACCGGTTATTACTACAGCTCAGGCAATCCGGACTGCAAAAATTCTGAAAATGACTGCAAGCTATTTAGGAAAAGAAGATGACGTTAAAGAATATGACAACGACATCAAAATGTTTAGCGACGCACTCCAAAAATATTCATGGGATGATAAATCTGGATATTTCGGATATGTAGTTCATGATAAGGATGGCAACCCTTCCCATATACTTAAATATGAAGATAAAGTAAATTATAATATGGGCTTTGACGGTGCTTATCCATTAATAGCTGGAATTTGTACGGATGAGCAAAAGCAAAAAATTATAAGTTCACTTGAGTCTGATAAACATATCTGGTCTTCAACCGGTTTATCAGCTGTTGATCAATCAGCTCCTTATTACAGGATTGACGGTTATTGGAATGGAACTGTTTGGATGTCTCAGCAATGGTTCTTTTGGAAAACTATGCTGGATTTAGGCGAAGCAGATTTTGCATTTAAGATTGCAAAAACAGGTTTAGATGTATGGAAACGTGAAGTTGAGGCTTCATATAATTGTATGGAACATTTCCTGATAGAGACAGGCCGTGGAGCAGGCTGGCATGAATTCGGTGGGCTTTCATCTCCAGTCCTGTTCTGGTACTCTGCTTATTTTTCTCCGGGTAATTTTAATGCAGGTTTTGATGTCTGGATGGAAAATAAAAAATTTGATGATAACAATAGCCAATTCTCTGCTGATCTGTTAATTTTAGACAGTAATAATTCCGTAACTTCTGTTGTAGCATGCATGAATCCTGATTTTTCATATAATGTTAAATGGAACGGAGAATCTTTACAGTTCAAATCTTTGGCTAAAGGTACATTGAGTATAAATATTCCTTTAGATAAAATGAAAAAAGGAAAGCTGGAAATTCAAAAAAACAAATAATTCAGTATTTGCTTTTTTACTAAATTGATATTTTAAGCGGACAGGATATAATAAAATTATACTTGTCCGTTTTGTTAATTAATCAAGACTATTTTTATAAACACTAAAATAATCCGGGGCGAAAATGATAACTGTAAATTATCTTCAATTTAAAAATGTTAAGAGTGTAATTTGTATTTCTCTTGTTCTTATGCTGATATCATTCGGGAATTATCTGTATGCGCAAAAAGATGCAAACAACCTGCATTTCCAGATATCATTTCCTTCGAATATACAAGAACAACCTGTAACCGGACGAGTATTTTTAATACTTGCTACTAATTTTGATAAAGAACCCCGTTTACAAATGCGGACTGATCCGGTGATATATGGTATTGATGTTAATCAGTTAAAGCCGGGTGAGGTTGCAGATATAAATAACAGTTGCCCCGGCAGTCCGGTAAAAAGCCTGCGAGACCTTCCTGCAGGTGATTATTATGTTCAGGCTGTGCTGAATGTATATACGGAATTCCACCGCTCAGACGGCCATACTATCTGGGCGCATATGGACCAGTGGGAAGGGCAGAAGTTTTTTAAATCTCCCGGCAATTTTATAAGTGAGCCGCAAAAAATTCATATTGAAGGAGGAAGCAATAATACTTACAAATTAAGCATGGCTAAGGTTATCCCTCCTATTGAAGTTCCTAAAGATACCAAGTGGACTAAGTATATTAAAATAAAAAGTGAATTGCTTTCAAAATTCTGGGGGCATGATTTTTATCTGGGCGCAACTATATTACTTCCAAAAGATTATGACGAACATCCTGATGTATCTTATCCGGTGGAATATATTCAGGGCCATTTTACGCTTGATCCGATAAATGGTTTCAGTTCGAGCGAAACACCGGAAAGCGAAGAAGACAGAGCAAGACGTTTGCGTAATTATGATGAGACAGGGTATGAATATTATCAGGCATGGACATCTGACAATTTCCCAAGAATGATATGTGTTGCTTTCCAGCATCCAACACCGTATTATGATGATTCCTACGCGGTTAATTCAGCAAATAACGGCCCTTTCGGTGATGCGATTATGACTGAGCTGATTCCATACATTGAAAAGAACTTTAGAATTATTGCCAAGCCTTATGCCCGTGCTTTAACAGGCGGTTCTACGGGAGGCTGGGAGGCTTTAGCGCTACAGGTTTATCATCCTGATTTCTTTGGCTGTTCATGGGTATTTTTCCCGGACCCGATTGACTTCAGGCAGTATGGCACGGTTAATATTTATGATTACGATAATGCGTTTTACTTAAAGACTAAGTGGGGTGCATTGGAATTACCGATGGACAGAACAAGTACCGGCATTACTACACAGACTTTCAGAGAAGCCAGTTATGATGAAAGTGTATGGGGCAGCAATGACAGGTCAGAAGGACAGCTCGCAATCTGGGAAGCAACATACGGCCCGGTTGGAGATGACGGTTATCCTAAACCGCTTTGGGATTCCATCACCGGTAAAATAGATCATTCCGTCTCAAATTATATGCGCGACCATAATTATGATCTTAGATATTATATGGAAAATAACTGGTCTGTTCTCGGTGAAAAGCTTAAAGGCAAACTGCATTTTTACTGCGGCGATATGGATAATTTATTCCTTAATCTTGGCGTTTACCGTATGGAAGAATTTTTGCAGAACACTAAGAACCCTTATTATAACGGCTCGTTTGAATACGGCAGGCCGTTAAAGGGGCATGGCTGGCACCCAATGAAAAACTATGAGCTGGATAAGATGATAGGGCAGTATATTCTGGAAAATACACCTAAAGAAGAATTACCGGTAAAGTGGATGTATAAATAACTTATGTTACGTAAAATTGTACGATGAAACTTGTCTAACGTGCTTGTCGTACAATTACATAATAATGTTTTAATAGCCCCGTCGTTTACGGCGGGGGATTAGACCACTAACAAATAATTGGCTTTAGCCACATAATAATGGCTAAGATGTGGCTAAAGCCCAGTGTTTTAAGATTTTGTTATCCCCGACTTAAAAGTCGGGGCAATATTATGAATAAAATAATTGTGCAACAGTCTCTACCGCAGGCAGGTGCTGTTTAGATACTCATACAACCAATTTACTTTAGAAGAAATTAATTTTGCGTGACGTGTATAAATAAGATAAATTCTCTGAAAAATATTTACAATTAAGCTATATTTGAAGAAATGTATAGCAGTCTCTTGCAGTTTTAACGATGTTTGGTAATGTAATGAGAGTTTATCACAACTCATTTTTCGCTATGGGAAGCCGCTTTAATGCAGTATTCCCATTTTATAATCAGGAAATATGCGAGCATATATTTAATTCAATTCAAAGTGAAGTTTTGCGGATTGAATCTAAGTTAAGCTATTTTTATTCCGGCAGCGAAGTCTATAAAATAAATAAATCCGCGTACAAATTTTCAGTGCAGTTAGATGAGGAATTATTTAACATCCTTGAAACCTGCATTGATTATTCTAAAATAACATCCGGTTCATTTGATATAACGCTTCGCCCTATTATAGAATCAATAAAAGAAAACGGCAGCCCATCAACTCCGGCAGGGCAGTCATATCTTAATCAAATAGAGTTGGATAAGACAAATAAATCTGTCCGGTTCGCGAATGAAAAAGTTAAAATAGATTTCGGCGGATTCGGGAAAGGTTATGCCCTGGAAAAAGTTAAGCTGCTTCTTGAAAATTCGCCTATAGAAAATGCCTTTGTCAGTTTCGGCGAAAGTTCAATACTTGCAAAGGGGAAGCACCCGGGCGGCGATTACTGGCAGGTAGGGATTAAGAACCTGTTTGATGCGGATGATTCGCTGCATGTTTTCAACATTTCAAATAGTTCGGTTTCAACTTCCGGGAATTATTATGTTGATGATACCGGGCAGCTTTGCAGCAAGATAAATGTAATTAATCCGGAGACAGGAAAAATTGCCGGCGGATTATCAGTTATGAGCATTAAATCTGATTCACCGCTTGAAGCTGAAATTCTATCAACAGCATTTCTGGTTATGGAAGACGAAAAGATAAATACAACTATGGACAGGTTTAAAAATATTGAAGCTGTTAAAATTAGTTACAGCGAAAATAAGCCGGTCAAAAAATTATTTCACAAGGTTTGAGAATGGAAGATTTGTATATTATTAACAGGCGGGAATTTCTAAAGAAAATTTCTTTATTTGCTGGTTCATCAGTTGCTCTGGCATCAATGCCGTGGCTTAAAATATTCAGAGATGAAACTTATGCTAAATCGGCTAATGAAAAAGTACGGCTTGGTTTTATAGGAATAGGCGACAGGGGGAGCGCATTACTGCAAAACGTACTGGCTTTTGCCAAACCAATGAATGTTGAGATTGCAGCAATTTGTGATAATTATGAACCGAATTATCAACGGGCTATTAAGTTTACAAACGGGAAGGCGAAAGCTTTTTATAATTATCTCGATTTGTTGAAAATGAAAGACCTTGACGGTGTTGTTATTGCAACGCCTCTGCATGAACATGCTCATATTACAATTGATGCCCTGGATGCAGGCCTTCATGTATTCTGCGAAAAATCTATGGCCCGCACAATTGAAGATTCTAAAAAAATGTACGATGAACATCTAAGGACAAAACGCATATTGCAAATCGGGCATCAGAGGGTTTTCAGCCCTGTCTATATGGATGCTATTGCAAAAATCCGCAGAGGCGATTTAGGCCGGCTGACACATATGAGGGCTTACTGGCACAGAAACGGCGACTGGCGGCGGCCTTTACCTAAGGGCAAACCGGAACTTGAAAAAAAAATAAACTGGAGATTGTATAATGCTTTTTCTGCCGGGCTGTTCACTGAATTGCTTTCTCATCAGCTTCAGGTTGCCAACTGGATAAAAGAATCTTTTCCCACTTCGGTTGTAGCCAACGGAAGCCTTATTTACTGGAAAGACGGCAGGGAAGTTTACGATCATATCTCATGTCTTTATTTCTATCCGGATAATTCGCAGTTCCTTTATGATTCCATAACAACAAATAAACATTACGGGTGTGAAGAACAAATACTCGGTACTAAAGGTTCTATGGAGTTAGAGCTTAATAAAGTGTATCAGGAAAAACCGCCCACGCCTCCTGCCATTTTACAGCTAATAAACGATATTGAAAAAGATGTATTCCAAACTATTCCTATCGGCGGCGCAAGCTGGGTACCGGAAACAGCAGCTAATATTAAAGGAGATTATATATCGGATAATTATAAAATGGATGAGACTAAGCTTCAGTTGGAGGCATATGTCCGTTATATAAGAGAAGGGAAAGCGCCGGAGGAATTACCAATTCAGGGATATTATTCTACCGTATGGTCGTTGCTTGCAGAACAGGCTGCCAATACTCAAAATCGTGTAACATTAGATGAAAAATACCGGATTTAAAATGAAAGATATAACAATTAGTAAAAAACGCATAAAAACAGAGGTAATAGTATGGTTAGTATGTTTTTGTATCGCCGTACTGATAAATGTTTTTGCTATAATAAACTATAAGACAAATTGGGTTGAGATAATTTCTCAACTGCATATAGTCTTATTGATTTCTGTACTTATTTATTTCTTATTTGGTATGATTAGAATAATTACCCTGGCCGTTGCCAGACTGTTCAAAAGTGCAAAAAATTAGTCTTGTCATTTCTGACAAGACCAACTTCTTAACCGTCCGGCAGTTATGCGCAGGGTAATTATAAAGGGAATGTTTAGAGCTGCTTATTGAATGGATCCATGTGGCGGTGGAAATGTTTAATAAGAAAATCGTAATAAAGATTTTCGTTTTCATCCAGGCACTTGTACAATTTCTCCCTGAAGGTATAATTGCCTGCCGCATCTTTTTCTGTCAATACTCTTCCGTATGCAACATGCAATACCTGCCTGTGGTCTTCAATTGACATCAATGGAAGCAATTCATCGTCGGTGTAATCTTTTCCTTTTTTTATCTTCTCAATATCAGCAGAAACATGGTAAGTTGCTTTCTCGGTATTGTAGATGCTTCTGGAGTAATCAAGTATTTCCCTGAATAAATCAGGAGCTTTTAGCGCAGCTACTTTTAAAGCCTCAAGATAGCTTGTACCGGCGGTCTTTATATGTATATACCAGTCATTAACTTCAGCTACTGCCTTATATGCGGTAAACTTATCGCTGCCAGAATGAAAACTTAATTTATAATTACCGAAATGTTTGGCAATTGCCTGGTGAACGATATAATCTTTTTTGAATATTTCAATGTCGCCTTTGTAGTCTATGCCCTTTTCAAAATCCCCGATAAATCTTAATGCAAGGCTTACAAATTCAACATTTAAATTTTTCAACTCATTTACCAGGAAGAAGTGCTCAAAAGGAGTAGTAATAGTTTCGGTTTCATCAATAGATACTTCAATTTCGCATTCATATTCTTTATATTCTGTTTTAATATAATTGCACAGATTTTTTATGTGAACAATAGCCTTTAAATACTTTAATGTTGCACTTAATATTTCTATTAAAGAAGGGGCAATTGTTATATCCTTATTTATTTTAAATTCTTTATTCTCATATGCCAATATTAATTTAGAGGAATGGAAACCGT
>JARLHB010000112.1 GCA_031292465.1 Ignavibacteriaceae bacterium | reverse complement strand
TCCTAAAAATTCACACTTCAGCTGCGATTTCTTATTATCAATGTCGACCTATCCGGAAGCACGAACGCAAAAGTGGCTTACTCAGAATTATTATACATATATTAGTCTGAAAAAGGGTACTGATCCCGCTGCATTTGAAAAAAAGCTTAAGGATATAGTACGTGATCATATTGCACCTGAAGGGGCCTCATTGCTTGGTGTTCCTATAAATCAATTTCTGGGCAAAGATATAAGTTATGACCTTCTTCTACAGCCATTAACTTCAATTTATCTACAATCAAAGCGGGAATATGGAATAGATCCTAATACAGAATATAGTGATGTTAAATCCGGTGATATGGCTTATATATATATTTTTTCCGCCGCAGCTATAGCAATATTATTTGTTGCTATAATTAATTTTATGAACCTTTCAACTGCAAGATCGGAAAAGCGTTCTAAAGAAGTCGGTATAAGGAAGACTCTTGGTTCCAATAAATTAAAGTTGATCTTGCAATTTATCACTGAATCCCTTTTGATGAGCACAATTTCAGTAATATTCTCATTAGTGCTTTTGGAAGTTATTCTTCCCGTATTTAATAATTTATCAGGTAAAGATTTACGCCTGAGCCTGTTCAGCAGTTTATATACAATCCCTTCGCTGATTGGTTTTATCCTTTTCGTTGGTATTCTTGCGGGCAGTTATCCGGCATTTTATATGTCTTCATTTCAACCTGTACAAATATTAAAACCATATACAAAAGGGGGGAAACATAAAAACACTTTTAGAAGTACTCTTGTAGTAATACAGTTTTCCGTATCTATAGCCTTATTAATCGGTACCGTAGTAATTAAAAATCAGCTTGGGTACTTGCAAAATAAAAATCTGGGATTTAATAAAGAGCATTTAGTAGTAATTAAAAACGCAGTTATCCTCGGCAATAAAATTGAAACATTTAAACAGGAGTTATTAAAAAACTCTCAAATTACCTCATTAGGATATTCGTCATTAATGTTTTCTTCCGGAATCCCCGCAAGCGCTTATTTGTTTGATAAAATGACAGGCGCCAATCCTTTATATTTCCAGGTCTTGGATGTTGATTATGGTTTTATAAATACATACGGGATTGAACTGCTGAAAGGCCATTATTTTTCAAGGGAATTTCCTTCTGATACCGGAGCAGTTGTTATTAATCAGGCCGCCTTAAAAGAAGTAGGAAACGACAATCCAATCGGGAAAAATTTAAATTTTATAGGCAAAGGTAAAGACGAGGTTTCATACAAAATAATAGGCGTAATAAAGGATTTTAATTATGAATCCCTGCATCAGAAGGTGCGCCCGTTGATTCTTCAACTGCATATACCAAGGCAGGCAGCATACCTGCTTACATTGCGTATAGTTTCAGATAAGCCGGGAGAAACGCTGGGCTATATTAAAAGCACATGGCAAAAATTTGCCGGCAAAGAAAATATTTATTTCGGCTTTGTCGATCAGGATTTAGCTCATCTTTATGACTCGGAAGAAAGAACAGGCATTGCGATAGGGATATTTTCTTTTCTTGCAATTTTTATAGCTTGTCTTGGTTTGTTCGGCCTTGCAGCTTTTATAACCGAACAAAGGACTAAAGAAATCGGTATTAGAAAAGCGCTTGGCGCTTCCATTCCTGAGATCGTCTACCTTCTTTCAAAACAATTTACAAAATGGGTTATGCTTGCAAATTTAATTGCCTGGCCTGTTGCATATTATATTATGGAAAACTGGCTCGATAATTTTGCCTACCGGATAAAAATAAGTTTTTGGGTATTTCTCCTATCCGGATTGTCGGCTCTGATAATAGCATTAATTACTATAAGCGTCCATGCAATTAAAGCGGCAACTGCAAACCCAATTAAATCTTTGAAGTACGAATAGTGAACTATAGATAATTATTCTCTAAAATAAAAGAAAGAAGCAATGTTAAAGAGTTATTTCAAGATCGCATTCAGAAACATTTCAAGGAATAAGCTTTATTCAACAATTAATATTGTGGGACTGGCAATTGGATTTACATGTACAATCCTGATTCTATTGTGGGTACAGGATGAATTGAGTTATGACAGGTTTAATCCAAATGCCAGTAATCTATACAGGGTAAACTGGGATTTCAAATGGAATGGTGATGAAGGAAGGGGACCGGGAACACCTCCTCCTCTTGGAACAAAGCTTGTTAGCGATATTCCTGAAGTTAATGCTGCTACACGGCTTCGCCCTATGTTGAAAACTGTTGTACGGTATGATGATAAATATTTTAATGAAGATGGAATTGTCTCTGCCGATTCAAATTTCCTTGAACTTTTCCCGTTTCAGATGTTGTCGGGTAATGGTAAATCAGCACTCAAAACACCCAATAGTGTTGTTTTAACTGAATCAATTGCACACAAATATTTTGGAAATGAATCGCCTGTTGGTAAAAGCATTATTATTGGAGATGAAGAAAAAAACCGATATGGTGTATATCAAAACCTTTTTAAAGTAACCGGAGTACTAAAAGATTTACCGCATAACTCTCACATTCAATTTGATATGCTGACATCAATATCATCGTATCCTGAAGTTGCCTGGAGAAACTGGAGTTGGATATGGATGCAAGTTACTACTTATGTTCAATTAAAAGACGGAGCTTCATCTTCTGTGGTTCAGGCAAAAATTCCAGGGTTTGTAAAAAAGTACCTTCCTGCAGGATTCAAACGCCTTGGAATGTCTTTTGATGATATGATAAAGAGCGGCGGGCACTGGAACTTCGTCTTGCAGCCGCTTACAGATGTCTATCTTGGTTCTTCATCAGTAGGTAACCGTTTAGGGCCAATAGGCAACAGAACCCAGGTTTACCTTTTTTCTGTCATTGCCATTTTTATTTTATTTATAGCCTGCATCAATTTTATGAATCTTACCACCGCACGCTCAAGCAGTCGCGCTAAGGAAATCGGTGTGCGAAAAGTTCTCGGCTCTGCAAGGAAAGCATTGATTATGCAATTTACAGTTGAGTCGTTGTTTTTCAGTTTTCTCGCACTTCCTATTTCAATTATACTTGTCGAGATATTGATCCCTTTGTTTAATAATATCTCTGGTAAATCGCTTATATTTAATATTGTTAATCCTTTTTGGCTTCCGGCAGGATTAATCGCAATGGGAATTATTGTTGGCATATTATCAGGTAGTTATCCTGGACTATATCTTTCTTCTTTCATTCCTGTTCAAGTATTAAAAGGGGCATCGAAAGCATTACCTAAAAGGCGAACCCTAAGAAACTCACTCGTGGTTATTCAATTTGCTATTACTATCGGAGTTATAGTTTGCACCTTACTTGTTAAAAAACAAATGGATTATGTAAGGCAGGCGGATCTTGGATTCGATGAGAAGGGAGTAATTGTAATTTCTAACGAGAACAACCGGTTGGGAAATCAGGCTCAAACTTATATAGACCGATTAAAAACACACTCTCAGATTATGGATGCATCTATATCAACGGGAATTCCGCCTTCGGACACATTTGAAGATTATTATAAAGTGGAAGGAAAACAAGAAAGACAATTTGATCTTTGCTCTTACCTTACCGATGAAAATTTTGTAAATACAATGGGCCTAAGGCTTGTAAAGGGAAGAGGGTTTGAAAAAGGCCATGCAGATTCTACAACTATTATTCTGAATGAGGCGGCTGTTAAGTATCTCGGCTTGTCTGACCCGATTGGTAAAACGATCACGTATAATAGTAACAATGTCGAATATAAGGTAATTGGTATTGTAAAAGATTTTAATTTTTTAACACTATATTCTCCAATAACGCCATTTGCTTTATTTCATAAATCATCTAAATCTTATTCTATCCCGAACTCATATATTGTTGTTAAGGTTCGCCATGATGAACTTAAAAGTGCTATTGCTGCGATTGAATCTGAATGGAAATCTATCGCTAAAGCTATGCCCTTTGAATATACCTTTCTGGATCAAAGTTTTCAGGCGCACTATCAGTCTGCAGAGCGTTTGGGCAATATCTTTTTTACATTTTCATTTTTAACGATTTTTATTGCCTGCATTGGATTATTTGCCCTGGCTGCATTTGCTACTGAACAAAGATTCAAGGAGATTGGAATACGAAAAGTACTCGGGGCATCTGTTCTTGAAATTGTTGTACTGCTTTCAAAGGAATTTACCTGGCTTGTATTGATTTCTAACATTATCGCCTGGCCGGTTGCGTACTATATTATAAATAAGTGGCTTCAGGAATTTGCATATCACATCGATATAAGTATTTGGAGTTTTGCAGTCTCTGGAATTGCTGCAGTTCTGATTGCATTTGCAACAGTTGCTTATCAGGCAATCAGGGCTGCAAATGCAAACCCAATTAAATCTTTGAAGTACGAATGATGATGAAAAGGGAAAGTGAACTATGTAAAAAATTAATATTAACAGGCAGAGGTTGTAATGATTAAAAATTATTTAAGAGTAGCATTTAGAAATTTGAGAAAGTATAAAGCTTTCTCATTTATTAATATTATAGGACTGGCAGTGGGGATAGCATGCTGCATCTCGATATTTCTATACGTACAGGATGAATTAAGCTATGATAAATTCAATAAAAAATCCTATCAGGTTTATCGCATAACTGCCGATATAGAATTTAATAATGTAGCCATCAGGATAGCTCATACTCCTTCACCATTGGGTTCTGCAATAATTCAGGATTTTCCGGAAGTTGTTTCTTTTACAAGGATTAGGAATTTCGGCTTCCCTGTCCTTAGATATAAAAACAAAGCATTCAGTGAAGAAAGGTTTTATAGCGTAGACTCTGCTTTTTTTAATGTATTTACAGTTAAGTTTTTGAAAGGTAATCCCGGGACTGCCCTGACTCAACCTAATACTGTTGTTATAACCTCATCAATGGCAAAGAAGTATTTCGGTAATGAAAACCCGATGGGGAAATTTCTCAATGCCGACCACAGGAGGGATTATATTGTTACCGGAGTAGTAGAAGACTTCCCCCATAACTCTCACTTTCGCTTTGATTTCCTTGGATCATTAACAACGTATGATGACAGTAGATATCCAACTTGGTTAAGCAATAATTATTTTACCTATATCTTATTTAAAGCAGGTACGGATCCGGTTCAGTTTCAAAAGAAATTAAATGATAATACTGAAAAATATATTAGCCAGCAATTAAAATCGATAGCGGGCTTTACCTACAGGGAATTTAAATCCAGGGGTAATAAGTGGGAATATATCCTTCAGCCTTTAACTTCAATCCATTTAAATTCTCACCTGGAACATGAACTGGAAGCAAACAGCGATATATCATATATTTATATTTTTTCAATCATTGCCTTATCAATCCTCTTAATAGCAATAATAAATTTTATGAACCTTTCAACAGCCCGGTCGGAAAGAAGAGCCAAAGAAGTGGGCATAAGAAAAGCTTTAGGATCTAACAAGGGGCAGCTTGTAAAGCAATTTATTATTGAATCTATACTGATGAGTTTCATCTCAATTTCTATTGCAGTTATGCTTGTTGAGATTATACTGCCTCTTTTTAATAATCTTTCCGGAAAGGGAATGAAACTAAATCTTCTGGATAACATTTACACAATTCCATTACTGGTTATTTTCGCAATTATAGTCGGAATATTTGCAGGTAGTTACCCGGCATTTTATCTATCATCATTTCAGCCAGTTCAGATTATCAAGTTAAACTCACAAAAAAAGAACAGAAAATCTTTCCTTAGAAGCGGGCTTGTAATTTTCCAGTTCGCTGTAACAATAATCCTTTTTATAGGCACATTTATTATTTATAATCAGCTTGGATATATTCAAAATAAGAATCTGGGCTTTAATAAAGATCAGGTTGTCGTAATAAAAAAGGCTGATGATATAGGGAATCAATTAGCCGCATTTAAACAGGCCCTATTGAATAATCCAAATATTCTAAGCGTTAGCAATTCTGATATTGTTCCGGGTAACCAGGGAGGTGATACTGTTTACAAATTGGAGGGAGCTTCAAACCAGGACTCCAAGAATATCAGAATATTGTTTTGTGATTATAACTTTGTTAATTCGTATCAGATGAAACTTAATAAGGGTAGATTCTTTTCAAGAGAACACCCTTCCGATACGAATGCAGTTGTTATCAATCAGGCCGCTGTTAAAGAATTCGGGCTGGCCAATCCTATTGGAAAACACTTAATGAAATTTGGGCCGTCGGAAAAAGACATGCAGTCATTCAATATTATTGGCGTTATCGATGATTTTAATTATGAATCATTGCATCAGGCAATACGGCCGCTGGTTATACATTTATTTAACAATGGAGGTTTTGGGCGGTTTGTTTCCGTAAGAATAGCTCCGGCAGACTATAAAAATACTATTGAATTTATCGAAGGTATATGGAAAAAATTTGCAGACAACGAAGCGTTTGAATATAACTTTTTTGACCAGGATTGGGCAAAACTTTATGTAGATGAACAGGTTACCAGTAAAGTAGCTTCAATATTTTCCATCCTTGCAATATTTGTTGCCGGCCTCGGCCTTCTGGGCCTGGCTGCTTTTGTTACTGAACAAAGGACAAAAGAAATAGGCATAAGAAAAGTGCTTGGCGCCTCAGTCCCGGAAATACTTGTATTACTGTCCAAAGAATTTTCTAAATGGGTATTAATTGCAAACTTACTGGCTTGGCCTTTAGCTTATTATTTTATGAACAATTGGTTAAAAGCTTTTGCTTACAGAATAAACATAACACCGTGGATATTTATTTCATCTGGAGTATTAGCGTTAGTTATTGCGCTTCTTACGGTTAGTGCAAATGCAGTAAAAGCAGCAACAGCAAACCCGGTTAAATCATTGAAGTACGAATAAGTAAGACGTCGAATGCAATACGCTATGTGCTTTGCCCAAAACAATAAATTATAAAGGAGGAAATGATGTTAAAGAATTATTTTAAGATTGCTTTTAGGAATATCTTAAAATTTAAGATTTATTCTTTAATCAATATTATTGGTCTTGCGGTAAGTATATCGGCCTGTATCTTAATCTCACTCTGGGTGATGGATGAACTAAGCTATGACAGGTTTAATAAAAACGCAGATAGAATTTACCGTCCGTGTATTTCGGGAAGGATGAGTAATCGTGAAATTAGTTCTGCCACCGGTCCTGCCCCGTTGGGTGAAACGCTGCGCAGGGATTTACCTGAAGTTGAATCTTATACACGTATATGGGCCTCAAACAGTTCGGAGGTAGTTATCCGCTCAGCAGGGAAAGTATTTAATGAAAAGCATTTCCTTTCTGTTGATTCATCTTTCTTTGAAGTATTTACGGGCGAATTTATAAAAGGTAACCCCAAAACTGCACTTATATCGCCTAAAACGGTTGTCCTGACAGAATCAACAGCGCGTAAGTATTTTGGTTCTGAAAATCCAATAGGCAAAATACTTAATGTAAATAAAAACTGTGATTATATGGTTACCGGTATTATCAAAGATTTTCCAACCGAGTCACATTTTCATTTCGATATTCTCGGCTCACTTTCAAGTTTAGGAGGGAGCAGAAATCCATACTGGGGCAACATTAATTGTTACACTTACATCCTTTTAAAAAATGGAACTAACAAAATCGAGCTTCAGAAAAAGATAAATAATGAACTCAGGAAGTATTTCGGACCACAATTAAAAGCTGCTTCCGGTTTCTCATTGGAACAATTTGAAGCCGAGGGAAACAGATACAGATTCTTCTTAGAATCGTTAACTTCCATTCATTTGCATTCTCACCTCGACTATGAAATAGAGGCAAACGGAAATATATCGTATGTCTATATATTCTCCTGCATAGCTTTGGCCATTTTGCTGATTGCATGTATTAACTTTATTAACCTTTCAACTGCACGGTCTGAAAGGCGTGCAACTGAGGTTGGGATAAGAAAAACCCTCGGCTCACACAAACCGCAGATTGCAGGTCAATTTATTATTGAATCGATATTGACCAGTTTAATATCAGTAATAATATCAATAGGCATTGTAGAATTTTTAATCCCCTTATTCAATAATATTGCTGATAAGCATATAACATTTAATTTATTGAATAATATATACACCCTGCCCCTTATAATATCCTTTGCAGTTGTAATAGGATTGGCAGCAGGTTCTTATCCTGCTTTTTACCTCTCGTCATTTCAGCCGGTTCAAGTGTTAAAAAGCAGTATAAGAAAAACAGGCAGAAAATCAGCGTTAAGAAGCAGCTTAGTAATATTTCAGTTTACGATTTCTATAATATTGATTGTTGGTACATTTGTTATTTATAATCAATTGAAGTACATCCGGGAGAAAGATCTTGGATTCAATAAAGAACAGGTTCTAGTAATAGATAAAACATATGATGTCGGTGACATTGAATCATTTAGGAATGCATTATCAAAAAATCCGAATATAATTGGTATTAGTAATTCGACAGCAATTCCCGGTAAGCTGGAAAATAAAGGTAACTTCAATCTTAAAGGAACTCCCAATCTATCTGTTGAGAGTATGGATGAAATGAACTGCGATTATGAATTTCAAAAGACTTACCGGATGAATATGGTTAAAGGAAGATTCTTCTCCAAGGAACATTCGTCCGATACAATATCGGTTGTATTAAATGAATCGGCAGCGAAAGTTTTTAATATTACTAAATTAGACGGAGCATATTTAGTAGATTCAGGTCGCCAGCCGGCTTATCAAATAATTGGAATTATAAAAGATTTTAATTTCTCTTCTCTTCATGAAGCAATCCGGCCGTTGGTAATATTCCCTTACAGGTCAAAAAGTTTTGGTGAGTTTTTATCAGTAAGAACAAAACCCGGTAATTATGCCAACACGCTGTCCTTTCTCCAAAATACCTGGAAAAAATATGCGGGCGATGAGGCCATGGATTATAGCTTTCTTGACCAGAAACTTCAGCATTTGTATTTAACTGATCAAAGAACAAGCAAAATTGCTTTAATTTTTTCAGCCCTTGCAATTCTTATTGCCTGTCTGGGACTTTTAGGCTTGGTAGCCTTTATAACCGAACAGAGGACTAAAGAAATTGGAATTAGAAAAGTACTAGGCGCATCAGTTCCGGAAATAATGGTATTGCTCTCTAAAGAATTGACTAAATGGGTCTTGGTAGCAAATATTATAGCATGGCCGTTAGCCTATTATTTAATGAGTAACTGGCTGAAAAATTTTGCTTACAGAATAAATATAACGCTATGGGTGTTCTTCTTATCGGGATTATTAGCTCTGCTTATTGCACTGTTAACTATGAGTGTCCACGCAATTAAAGCGGCAACGGCTAACCCGGTAAAATCTTTGAAGTATGAGTGAACAGTTAAATAAAATAAAGTAGTTCCCAGTAGCCGGGCAGCCGGTGGTTGCAATATTTACCATCCGGCTGCCCATTAAATAAAAAGGAGAATAAATTGTTAAAAAATTATCTGAAAACTACAGCCCGAAACCTGTTGAAGCATAAAACTTTTTCGCTTATAAATATTCTTGGCTTCGCGTTTAGCCTGGCAATATGTCTGATTATCAGCCTGTTTATTATTAAAGAGTCCACAACAGACAGGTTTTATAGTAACTCCGAAAATATATACAAGCTGATTGACAGAGAGAATAATTCAAGCGAAATAGATTACCGGGTAGTAAAAACTATTCAAAACAATATCCCGGGAATAAAAAACAGTTGCTTCTTCAGGCTGGGAGACTTCCAGGTGGAGATAAACCATAATCAGAACAAATGTACCATAAACAATTTTATGTCTGCAGATAACGATTATTTTAAGGTTTTCTCAATCCCGTTTTTATATGGGGACAAAAAGAATCCATTCCCTAATATTAATTCTGCTGTGATTACTAAAAGTACTGCTGAAAAGCTATTTGGAAAAGTTAACCCTTTAGGAAAAGAACTATTCGAAGAAAACGATTCGCGGGTAATTATATCCGGCGTAATCCCGGATTTCCCGGAAAATGCAAGTGCCAGGGCAGATATAATTGTAAGTGCAGCTAATAAATATTATAACAGCGGTTATTTTTGTTCGAATAGTGAAGACTCAAGTTCTTACAGGTATTATTATAATGCCTATTTTCAATTGAATGCCAATACAAGTGCGAAGGAAGTTATTAATAAAATAAATAAAAATGCAGGTATAATGTACCCGTATTTAAAGAATGCCGATCTTATACCGCTGAAAAATATTTATTTATATGATAATACATTAGGCAATAGCAGCAGGAAAGGCAACCCGGCCCTGCTGAAAATATTATTAAGCATCGCAGTAATAATTCTTATACTTGCTATAATTAATTACATTAATCTTTCCGTTGCGCAACAGAATAGAAGGAATAAAGAAACAGGCATAAGAAAAACTGTTGGAGCTGCTAGGAAGGACATAATCATAAATCTTCTCACGGAATCCGTGTTAGTTACCTTTGCCGCATTTATTGTATCCGTATTGATCTCCGAGCTCACTATTCCTTATTTCAGCGAAATACTGAATAGTAAGTTAAGCCTTCTGCCGCTCGCAACATTCCCGGGAAACCTGATAATAATATCGTTTGTTTTGATAACAGGCCTGATAGCAGGCATAGGGCCGGCAATATTAATTTCATCATTTAATCCGGTAAGAATATTCAGCGGCGGTTTAATAATATCAAAACGTAAAAATTATTTCCGCAATATATTAACCGTATTGCAGTTTACAGTATCCATAGCCCTTATTTTCTGTATAATGATAATAGAAAAACAGATAAACTATGTGAAACATAGTGACCTTGGATTTGCAAAGGAACAATTATTACGAATTGATGCTTTTGGAATAAACACCCCGGTTTTTATTAACGAATTAAAGCAGTATCCGAATATTCTTAATGTATCGGCAACATCCGGGGCGCCGGGAGAGATTCAAATGAAGATGGGCATGCGTAATATTAACGGGGAAAGGAAAATGGCAACAGTTATAGGGGCCGACAGTTCTTTTATGCAGACATTTAAGGTTAAATTGTTATTGGGAAGGGATCTGCTGCCGGGTGAATATGGGAAAACATGCCTGATAAATGAAGCAGCTTATAAATATATGGGCTGGGATAATTTAATTAATAAAAGATTTGAAAACGGCGAAGGATATAGTGTGATTGGCGTAGTAAAAGATTTCCATTATTCTTCATTTCGTGATGAAATAGAACCGGCTTGTATTGTCTATTCCTCAATGTTTACACCTAATATTGTCAATATAAGAATAAAGGCAGGAGCATTAAGGCAGACAATGGATTATATTAATAAAATATGGGGAAAGGTAGTTCCGAATTCAAATTATAAAATGAATTATCAGTTTTATGATGACATATTTAATAATATGTATAAAAAGGAGGAAAAGTTTGCCGATACCATAGGAATATTTGCAGTGCTTGCAGTGAGTATATCCTGCCTGGGTATTCTTGGCCTGGTGATATTTGCCTCCGAACGGCGTTCTAAGGAAATAGGCATACGCAAAGTACACGGCGCAAAAGTAAGCGAACTGATGTTTATGCTGAATAAAGATTTCCTGAAATGGGTTGTTGTCGCTTCTATTATTGCCCTGCCTCTGGGCTGGTATGCAGTAAATGAATGGCTGGAAAATTTTGCATATAGAACTGAAATAAGCTGGTGGGTATTTGCATTATCGTTAATCATTGCATTGCTTACTGCATTTCTGACCGTAATATGGCAAACCTGGAGAACAGTTAGAAAAAATCCGGTTGAAGTATTAAGGTATGAATGAAAGCTTAAAATAATTCTGTAACGACTAAGATGTGGCTAAAGCCTGGTGTTTTGAGTTTTTATTCTCCCCGACTTAAAAGTCGGGGCAATGTTATAAATAAAATAGTTCTGTAACAGACTCGGTAGGCAGGGCAGGCAGGCGCTGTTTCGCCAGACAGATGCTTTATTATAATTTAAAGAAAGAAGCTGTTCAGCGAATTGCTTTAAAATAATTGGATCATGTGTAACATTATTAAATAATAGGGTGAATAGTATGTATTTAAATTACTTGAAATTGGCACTAAGAAATCTCTTCAGGCAGAGGAGATTTTCACTAATTAATATTGCCGGTATGGCAATTGCAATTGCCTGCTGTTTATTCATTTTGCTATATGTATTTGATGAACTTCAGTATGATAAGTTCAATGTTAACAGGGATAAAATATGCAGGGTAGTGTTCCAGAATAAAATCACAGGAGAAAAAGATGCAATAATGCCTGCAGTTCTGTTTCCCAAAATGCTTGGTGAAATTCCCGAATTCCAAACCGGTTTCAGGCTGTCAAAATGGCCTAAATTAGCATTAAAATGTAATAATAAAACTTTTACGGAAGATTTATATTTTTCAGACAAAGAAATTTTTAATGTAATGACTTTTCCGCTGGAAAGAGGAAACTCCCAGACGGCGCTTAAAGACCCTTTTACAGTTGTGTTAACTAAAACTGCCGCTCAAAAATATTTCGGCAGCGCCGATCCCGTCGGGAAAACATTAAAAGTATTAAATAAGTACGATTTTACAGTAACAGGTATAATGAAAGATATACCTGTACATTCGCATATCCGCCCTGAACTGATAGCATCACTTTGTTCATTCAATATCATAGAGCCCCGGTTCATGAACGACATGACGGAATCCGGCACCTATTACTATTTTATGCTTAAGCCTAATGCAAACCTTGATTTGCTTAAAACTAAAATGCAGAAAGTATTTAATGATAATATTAAAGATGCGATTGGAATCGGCGGCTTTGTACTGGAGCCTCTAAATGATATATACCTTTACTCAACCGACACCGTATGGGATGTTGCCGTGCATGGCAGTATAAATTCAGTAAGGATTTTTATAATTGTTGCTATTTTAATATTGTTTATGGCTTCATTTAATTATACGAATATTCTTACTGTGTTCGTCAGGTTAAGGGAAAAAGAATTTGCCGTAAGGAAATTTCTGGGAGCAGGCAGGAAAAATATATTTACACAATTCTTTATAGAAACACTTTCATGCTTTTTTGTTTCGCTTATATGGGCAATTATCATAGTTGAACTGCTGATGGGATCTTTCAACAGGTTAACATATAAAGAATTTAATTTCAGTTCGTTATTTCAGAAAGAAATAATCCTGTCAATCTTTGGGCTTTTTATTTTTACCACAATTTCATCTTTTATTTATCCGGCAGTAGTTGTAATTAAATCAAGCTCCCTGGAAAAATTAAAAGGGAATACTTACAGTTCCAGGTTTAACCCCGCAAAAATGCAATTCGGATTCAGGCAGATTGTAACAGGCATACAATTTGTCATAACTATTACCCTGCTTATTGGTGCCATCGTAATATTTAGTCAGTTGAATTACATGCAAAACACCAACCTTGGATTTAATAAGGAACATCTGCTGTTAATAAGTAATCCCTATGATAAAGACATGTACAGCCGCTATACTAATTTTGCAAATAAAATTGGCGAAAATCCGCAGGTATTATCTGTTACTGCGGGCGGGAATGTTCCCTCTGAGAATGTAAATAATTTTACTCAGGTATGGGTAAGAAATAAAAAAGAAGGGGACGGGCTTCATGCCGGGCTTATTGCAATCGACTATAACTATTTCAAAACCTTGCAGGCTAAAATTACATCCGGCAGGGATTTTATGCGCGAGTATAAAACAGATCACTCCGAAGGTGTAATTATAAACAGGGAGGCAGTTAAGGAGCTTAAATTAAAAAATCCTGTTGGCGCGGAGCTAAGCGGTATTAATAATGCATCGGACCCGCAGAAAGTAATCGGGGTGGTTGAGGATATTCATTTCAGGTCATTCAAGGAGGAAGTTCCTCCAACTATATTTTATCTGCGGGAATGGAGCGCATCGGGGATTGTGCTTAAATTAAAAGGAGATAATATTGTATCGACAATGAAAAGTATTGAAAAAGCCTGGAATGAAGTTGTACCTGATCAGCCTTTTACTTATTCTTTTCTGGATGAAGAATACGATAACCTTTATAAAACAGAACAGCAGACAAGCAAGATTATTTTCGTCTTCAGCCTGTTTGCCGTTATAATATCCTCGATTGGGTTATTCGGACTGATAACTTTAGTATCGCAGACGCGAAGAAAAGAAATAGGAATCAGGAAAGTATTAGGCGCATCAATACGCAATGTTCTTTCCCTGATGATGGGAGAATACCTTATAATAATTGCTGCTGCAAATATTATTGCCTGGTCAGCCGCATATTACTTATTAAGCAAGTGGCTTAATAATTTTGTCTATCATATCGGTATAAATTTATGGGTGTTTGCTGCAGCGGGAATATTAACACTGCTTATTGCATTATTCAGCGTTGGTTTTCAGGCATTATCCGCCGCAAAAGCAAACCCGGTGGATTCTTTAAGAAGTGAGTAAAATGTATAAAGTTTCAGGAATAATACCATGTTAAAAAATTATCTGAAAATAGCGCTGCGGAATATATTAAAGAATAAGCTCTTCTCATTTATTAATATAACCGGACTTGCAATCGGCATAGCGGCGTTTCTGGTAATCTGTTTATTTGTGCGGCAGGAATTAAGCTTTGATACTTTTAACAGGAATTATGAAAATATTTTCAGGGTTGCCGGAGGGGATAATATTAATGGTAAAGCGGAGAGTTATGCATTAACGCCGGCGCCTTTAGCCGGCGCTCTTAAAAACAAATTCCCGGAAATAACAAACACTGTTAGGATTGTTAAATCAGGTAAAATACTTGTGAATACTGCAGATAAATATTTTTATGAAGAGAAAGCATTCCTTGCCGATCCTTCGTTTTTTAAAGTATTTACATTTCCATTGTTAGCCGGAAATCCTGCCACAGCATTGGAAGAACCCGGCTCTGTTATTTTAACTGAATCAGCATCAAAAAAATATTTCGGCAGCAGTAATCCCGCAGGCCGTGTTGTTAAAATTGACGGAAAGTATAATTTAAAGGTTACCGGGATGATGAAGGATGTACCGGTAAACTCGCATTTTCATTTTGATTTTTTAATCTCTATGCCGACTGCGGAATATCTTTACGGTAAAGACTTTTTTGTAAATACTTTTAATACTACCGTATATACATATTTTACAGTTAACAATGTTTCTTCAATTAATATATTACAAAAAAAGCTGCCTGATTTCCTGAAGGAATATTATGGTGGTATATATGACGCATTCAAACCGTCATTCGCTTTTCAGCCGCTTAAAGATATTCATTTATACTCTAACATTTTGCCGGAATTAGAGCCAAACGGGGATATTACGTATGTCTATTTATTCTCCGGTGTCGGGTTATTAATTCTTTTAATGGCATGTATAAATTATACGAATATCTTAACTGTCCGTTATGCAGGCCGCTTAAAAGAAATAGGGGTGAGAAAGGTATTAGGGGCAGACAGGGCGCAATTAATAAAACAATTTATCGGTGAGTCAATCATAATTACAATAATATCAGCGGTTCTGGCGCTGGTGCTGCTGGAATTATTCCTTCCCGAAGTGTATTCAATAATTGACCGCCCTTTGCAAATTGGATGGAATAACGCGTTTGAACTGATTCTAATGATTAGCACGGTAACTCTTTTTGTGGGGATAATATCGGGATGTTATCCTGCATTTTTTGTTTCGGTATTTAACCCTTCGCAGTTATTTGGAAAATTTACAGGGAAGGGCTATTCAAAATTATCAATCACAAAATATCTTGTATTGCTTCAATTCACCGTTTCCACAATTCTGATTATTTCAACGAT
>JARLHB010000111.1 GCA_031292465.1 Ignavibacteriaceae bacterium | reverse complement strand
TAGGCGATGCAGGATTCAATAGTAATGTGCACAGCCTTTCAGGTTCTGATTGGGATACATTTTATAATTATATGAGCAAAATATTATGATCTTAGTGAATCTAAGTGTTCTTAGCGACTTAGTGGTGAGGCATTTTACCACTAAGGCACTTAGGGCACTAAGAAACACTAAGGAGGAAAAATAAAATGAAAACTAAAATTGGGGCGGTTGTTTTAATAATTCTTTTAACAGGATTAAGTAATGTTTTTCCTGCTGACTTTAGTGAGAAGATAGGACTTGTAGAAAAACTTGGCAAAAAGGTTCCGCTTGACGTTTCATTTTTGGATTCGGAAGGCAAAACAGTTGCACTGAAGGACCTTATAAACAAGCCGACAGTAATAGATTTAGCATACTATAAATGTACTGGCATATGCACTCCCTTAATGACGGAAGTTGCAAATGTTATAAATAAAATTGATCTGACTGCAGGTAAAGATTACAACATAATTACTATAAGCATTAACGATAATGAATTTTCTAAAGATGCCGCAGCAAAGAAAGCTGAAATGTTAAACCTGGTTAAAACAGAAATCCCTGCAAATGCATGGACGTTTTTAACCGGCGACAGCGCGGCAATAAGTACTGTTACAAAAGCTGTAGGTTTTAATTACCAGCGTCAGGAAGAAGCTTTTATCCATACAGGCGTACTGATTTTTATTTCCGCCGACGGGAAAATTTGCCGGTACCTAAAACCGGATTACAATAATCACGGTGATTTCAGAATTTTACCGTTTGATTTTAAAATGGCATTGCTGGAAGCTTCCAAAGGCGAGGCTATACCTGTAATAGATAATGTAGTAAGATACTGCTTTTCATATCAGCCGAAGAGCGATACATATACATTTGATTTATTTAAAATATTCGGTGCCGGAACTCTTTTAATGGTTGCAGTGGTGTTTGTGTTTGTGGTTTTGAAGCCCGGGAAACATAAAAAAACAGTTTGATATACTTAGTGCCTTTGTGTCTTCGTGGCAAACAGAAATTGCCGCAAAGGCACAAAGACACGAAGGAAGAAAAAATTAAATAACAGAAGGAATAGAGGTAGAAATTATGTCAGGTGAAACATTGGCTGTTAGCAATAACGGACATGAAGTAAGCTATCTTGACTATGAAGGAAAGCATAAAGGCATATTAGGCTGGCTGCTTTCAACAGATCATAAAAGAATAGGCATATTATATCTGATAACGATAATCAGCTTTTTTGCTGTAGGTGTTACGCTTGGATTTTTAATTAGGCTTGAGCTGTTAACTCCCGAAGGAACTATTGTAGGACCGCAGGTATATAATGAATTCTTTACGCTTCATGGAATAATAATGATTTTCCTTGTCGTTGTGCCTGTAGTCCCGTCAGTGTTCGGCAATTTTTTTCTGCCTATTTTGATTGGGGCTAAAGACGTGGCATTCCCCAGGCTTAATCTGCTGTCATGGTATCTTTATATAATCGGCGGGGCAATGCTGCTGCTTACAATTGTTCTGCCGGGCGGCGCTCCTGATACAGGCTGGACATTTTATATACCTTACAGCGTAAGAACCGGAACGAATATGATATTTACGCTAACGGCTCTTTTTATAGTAGGATTCTCATCCATACTTACCGGAGTTAATTTCTTAAGTACTATCCACCGCATGAGGGCGCCGGGTATGAGCTGGTTTAAAATGCCTTTGTTTACATGGGCATTATATGCTACTTCATGGATACAGGTAATTGTAACGCCTATTGTAGGCATTACATTATTAATGGTAGTTATAGAAAGAGTGTTTCATGTAGGCGTATTCGATCCGACTCTGGGCGGAGATCCCATACTGTTCCAGCATATGTTTTGGATGTATTCCCACCCTGCTGTGTATATAATTATTGTTCCGGCAATGGGGGTTATATCGGAAATCATTCCGGTCTTTTCGCAAAGGACAATATTCGGTTATAAGGCTATTGCTTATTCAAGCCTGGGCATTGCGCTGTTTGGCTCATTAGTATGGGCGCACCACATGTTTGCAACCGGAATAAGCAGCACCGCTGAATTTGTATTTTCACTTTTAACTTTTCTTGTTGCCATACCAAGCGCAATAAAAGTGTTTAACTGGACGGCAACGCTGTATAAAGGCTCAATAAAACTTGATCCGCCGATGCTGTATGCATTAGCATTCATTTTCCTGTTCTCAATTGGTGGATTAACAGGCATTATACAGGGCGCATTGTCTGTTGATATTTATCTTACAGATACATATTTCATTGTCGGCCATATTCATTATGTGGTATTCGGCGGAACCGGCTTCGGGCTGTTTGCCGCATTACATTACTGGCTGCCTAAAATGTTCGGCAGAATGTATAATCAGAAAGTTGCCAAAAGTTCCTTCTGGGCAATATTTGTCGGTTTCAATATACTCTATTTCCCGTTCTTCATTTTGGGCTGGATGGGAATGCCGAGGAGGTCTTACCATTACCTGCCACAGTTTCAGTTATACCATGTAATTTCCACAGTAGGCTCATGGATAATGGTGACAGGCATATTAATTATGCTGATAAACCTGCTTACGTCATTATTAAAAGGAAAGAAAATTGAAGAACAAAATATTTGGGGCGGTGAAACTTTAGAATGGAAAGTCTCTACTCCGCCAACGGTTGAAAACTTTGAAGAAATTCCGAATGTTGTGGACGGGCCTTATGATTATAAACAAAATGAATACGCTGAACTTGAAGAGGAGGTAAAGTGAGTACGCAGGAACAAGCTGTAGTTCACGAACATAGAGACGATATAAGAAGCAGGATGGGAATGTGGCTGTTCCTTTTTTCTGAACTGCTTTTATTCGGAGGGCTGTTCTTTATGTACTCTGTTTACAGGTACACGCATCAGCAGGATTTTAGTATTGCATCCAAGGAAATGAATACTTTTCTCGGTACTTTAAATACTGTTATACTTCTTACAAGCAGCCTTACAATGGTACTGGCAATTGTTGCAATGCAGAAAGGGAAAAGGATATTATCCATCTTTTACCAGCTTGTTACGATTGCATTCGGACTAACATTTATGGTAAATAAGGTTATTGAGTGGACGCATGAATTTAAAGAAGGCAACTTTCCAGGTTCCGAGGTTTTATCCAGCCGCCCGCCGGGACAGATACTCTATTTCGGTTTGTATTATTCAATGGTTGGGCTGCATGGATTGCACGTACTCGTCGGTATGACGGTTATTGGATTCATGACCGTATATACAATCCGTAATAAAATTACACCTGAGAATTATGTCAAATTAGAAGCGGCAGGATTGTACTGGCACCTTGTAGACATTATATGGATTTTCCTTTTCCCGTTATTTTATCTTATAACCTGAGGCATTGGTATGGAAGAAATAAAGACACATGATAAAAAAACACACAGCTATGGAATTTATGTCTTAGTCTGGCTTACGTTAGTAGCCTTAACCGGGCTTACTGCAGCAGTGGCGGGAATAAATTTCGGTAAGTTTAGCATACTCGTGGCAATATTAATTGCTGTTGTAAAATCATATCTTGTTTTAACCGAGTTTATGCATTTGAAATCGGAAGAACGTGTCTTCAGGGTATTTGCGCTTGTGGCGTTATTGTTTATAGTAATTTCTTTAACGCTTTTATTCTCAGATTATTCTTCTTATGTAAGGTGAAAAATATGTTAGCTGATGCATCAAATTTTGTTCAGCCGGTTGATAATACATTTATATTCATTGTCGTAATATGCGTTTTCTTTCTTGTACTTATTACGGCAATGATGATTACATTCGTTATTAAATATAACAGCAAACGGAACAAGAGAGCTAAAAATATCGAGGGAAGCTTAGTCCTTGAAATTACATGGACTGTGATCCCCGCCATATTGGTGGTGTTCATGTTTTATTACGGGTGGGTAGGGTATAAGCAGATGAACGATTCCCCTAAAGACGCTGTGATAGTTAATGTCTACGCCCAAATGTGGAGCTGGTCCTATAAATATCAGGATGGCATTAAGGCAGATACTTTGTTCTGCGAGGTTAATAAACCTGTAAAAGTACTCTTGAATTCAAAGGATGTTGACCACTCGTTTTACGTGCCTGCATTCAGGATAAAAAAGGATGTTATTCCCGGCAGGATAAACACCGCGTGGTTTCTTCCTACCCGCGTTGGAAATTATGATGTTTTATGTGCTGAATATTGCGGTTTAAGACATTCCTACATGTATAGTACAGTAGCAGTGCTTACCGGGGAACAGTATAAGGCATGGCATAATAAACAGGTTCTTAATGCTGCGCCTGCGGCAGATACTTTATCAACGAATAAAAGCAGCTTATAATATGGCTACAGCAACTATTAAAATAACCGGAAGCAAAAGAGTAACAGGCTTTAGCGAAAGGATTAATACCGTTACAGAACTGATGAAACTGCGGATAACTACATTTGTTACGCTTACCACTATATTCGGATTCATATGTTACGCAGGTAAAATTACTATGGATATTATTGCTCCGGCTATAGGCATATTACTGCTTTCTTCCGGTTCTGCCGTAATAAATCATTACCAGGAGCGTTTTACAGATGCATTAATGAAACGTACTCACAACAGGCCGATTCCATCCGGCAAAATTTCGGCAGGCAATGCACTCGCTCTTGCTTTAATATTAGTACTCAGCGGCTCGGCTGTACTGTTTATCGGATCAGGGCTGGCGGCGCTTTGTATTGGTTTGTTAAATTTATTCTGGTATAACGGCATCTATACTCCATTGAAAAGAAAAAGCGCACTTGCAATAATTCCGGGGTCACTTGTAGGCGCTTTGCCCCCCATGGTAGGGTGGGCAGCCGCCGGAGGCAGTATCCTAGATCCACAGATATTAATATTAGGATTCTTTTTCTTTATCTGGCAGATACCGCATTTCTGGCTCTTGCTGTTGATATTCGGAAAGGATTATGAACAGGCCGGTTTCCCGACTTTAACGCAAATATTCAGCATGAGGCAGCTTTCAAGGATTACTTTTATTTGGATTGCATCAACTTTTGCCGCAAGCACTTTACTGCCCATGTTCGGACTTGTAAAGAACTACATTATATATTCCGGCATTATTGCTGCCGGTATATGGCTTTTATGGAATGCACTAAGATTGTTAAAACCTGCAAATGAAAATATGTGGTTCAGGCTGGCATTCCGTGAAATAAATATTTTTGCAATTTTAGTTGTTCTGTTATTATCAATCGAAAAACTTTTCATTTAATATTGAAACAGAGAGTGATAAATGGATTTCCTGGATAAATTAGTAATACCGCTTTCTCCCGAACATATTACTTTACTGCGATATATAGTAATGCTTATTCTCTTTTTGTTTGTCCCCTTTATAAGCATAGTATTTGGCGGCACTGTTATTTCTTTATTCTTCCGGAGAAAAGGGATTAAGCAGGGGAATAACCTGTATATCCGTTTTTCAAAAGATGTAATTGAATTAGTAACAATAAATAAAAGTATTGGAATTATGCTTGGCGTAATGCCTTTAATTACGTCAATACTTTTATTTGTGCAGATATTTCACAATGAAAATTTAATAGTTGTAAGTTACCTTACCGGCGCATGTATGCTGATAGCTGTCGGGCTTATATTAGTATATACGTACAGGTATTCAACGGCATTCAATGATATTTTCGATTCAATTAAAGATTTCAAATCCGAAGACCCTTCGCTTAAAGAGGAACTATCAAAATTAAGAAAAGGCAGTTCAAAGTTAAGCGTAAAATCAGGCGGATTTGGCATCCTGTTTCTTTTCCTTGGCTTATGGCTTTTTGTTTCAGGCTTGTGCCTGGCTCTTTTCCAATCCGGCTGGGATGACAGCAGCGTGCTTTCAACTATATTTTCGATTAGCGTACTGGCGAGGTTTATTCCTTTCCTTTTAATGGCGGGTGCCTTTACCGGCGCTGCTTTTCTTTTCGGCTTCTTTTACTGGGAAGGCGGGATGAAGGGAATGGATGAAGAATATAAAAACTTTGTCAGGAAATTCAGCATTAACCTTACTGCAATAACTTCTGTTATTATCCCGGTATTTTTATTAATTAATGTAAGCGTTCTGCCTGGCGATATCTTAACAGGCGGAGTATTTGCTTATATAATAATTGCACTTGTCCTGCTTTTTCTAGGGTATCATTATCTGTATATGATGTATAAGAATTCCAATTCAAAATACAGTCTGCATTTGTTTATCTCCATATTGCTAACTATTTGCGCCTTAATCATTTCAGACCAGACAGCTATTGGACAGGCTAATGCAAAGGAATCATTAATATTAGGCCAGAATT
>JARLHB010000110.1 GCA_031292465.1 Ignavibacteriaceae bacterium | reverse complement strand
TGCTTTGAATGAAGTTGTAAATATCATTACGCAGGAAACCTCGGCATGTTTTGAACCCGCACTGGATTATGTTGCGCTTAAATTCCCGAGATGGGATTTGCAGAAATTCAGACAGGTAAGCACACAGCTCGGGTCTGAGATGAAATCTGTCGGCGAGGTAATGTCGCTCGGCAGAAGCTTTGAAGAGGTACTGCAAAAAGCAATAAGAATGCTTGATATAGGGATGAACGGCTTTGTAGGCAATAGTATTTCTTTTGAAGATTTAGACGCCGAACTTTCCAGGCCCACTGATAAAAGAATTTATGCAATTGCCCAGGCGCTTCAACTGGGATACTCTGTCGATAAGATTTTTGAGCTTACAAAAATCACAAAATGGTTCATTTACAAGATGAAGAATATCGTTGAGACGGAGAAAAGATTAAGCGGCAAAAAGCTAAACGATATTTCATTTGACCTGATGAGTGAAGCCAAAAAGAACGGCTTTTCAGATATTCAAATTGGCCAGATTGCAGATGCTGCCGAACTTGATGTAAGAAGCTATAGAAAAACTCTTGGCGTAATTCCGGTAGTAAAACAAATAGATACTTTGGCGGCAGAATATCCGGCACAGACAAATTATCTTTACCTTACATATCACGGCAGAGAGAACGATATTCCGCTCGGACAGAAGAACCAGATAATAGTTCTCGGCAGCGGCGCATACAGGATTGGCTCTTCCGTGGAATTTGACTGGTGCTGTGTTAACGCTGTTATGACTCTTAACAAGCTTGAATACAGTACCATCATGATTAATTGCAATCCGGAAACTGTAAGTACGGACTATGACATCTGTGATAAACTGTATTTTGAACAGCTTACGTTTGAAAGAGTCCTTGATATTTATGATAAAGAATTCCCCGAAGGTATAATAATTTCCATGGGCGGACAGATTCCGAATAACCTGGCATTGAAGCTTCATAACGTTGGAATTAACATACTCGGAACATCGCCATTACAAATTGATAACGCCGAAGACAGGCATAAGTTTTCACAAATTCTTGACAGGCTTGGAGTTGACCAGCCGGAATGGGAAGAATTAACCAGCTTAAAAGAAGCAAAAGAATTTTCTCATAAAGTTGATTACCCTGTGCTTATAAGGCCGAGTTATGTACTAAGCGGCGCTGCAATGAGCATTGTACTTGATGATGATGAACTGGAAGAATATCTGAAGAAAGCTTCGGAAATAAGCAACGACCACCCGGTTGTTATAAGTAAGTTCATCACCAACGGAAGAGAAATAGAAGCCGATGCGGTTGCAGAAAACGGCAACCTGTTTTGCTATGCAATTTCCGAGCATGTTGAAAATGCAGGCGTGCATTCCGGCGACGCTACAATTGTACTGCCGCCTCAAAGGACGTACCTTGAAACAATGCGCCGGATAAAAATAATAACAAAAGAAATTGCCAAGGAACTGAACATAACCGGCCCCTTTAATATCCAGTTTATTGCGAAGGATAATGAAGTAAAGGTTATTGAGTGCAACCTTCGCGCATCAAGAAGCTTTCCGTTTGTTTCAAAAGTCCTGAAAATAAATTTCATAGAAATTGCAACCAAGCTTATGATGGGTGAAAAAATCCCAAGGCTGGATAAATCTTCTTTTGACGTAGATTATGTGGGCGTAAAAGCTCCGCAGTTCTCATTTACACGATTAAAGGGTTCTGATCCTATATTGGGAGTTGAAATGGCTTCAACAGGCGAGGTTGCCTGTCTGGGCGATGATTTTAATGAAGCTTTCTTAAAGAGTTTCTTGTCCACAGGCTACAGGATTCCCAAGAGGTCTGTTATGCTTTCCACCGGAACAATGAAAGAGAAAGCTGACTTTTTCAACGAAACAAAGATGCTTTATGAAATGGGATTAAAGTTATATGCGACAAAAGGCACTGCTAAATTTCTTAATGAGCACGGCGTAAAAACAGAAGTACTTAACTGGCCGCTTGAAGATGCCGAACCAAACGTAATGACGTATCTTAATGAAGGGAAAATTGATCTTGTCATCAACATCCCTAAAAACCAGGAAAAAGATGAGCTTGATAATGACTACCTGATTAGAAGAAAAGCTGTTGATATGAACGTAAACCTGATCACTAATATTCAGGTGGCAAAACGGTATATTAAAGCCCTTGCAAGGTTCCAGAAAGAGGATTTGCAGGTTAAAAGCTGGGATGAGTATAATTGATTAACTGAAGTAAAAATTAAAATGTTTCCAGTAGCCCCGGGTTTTGGCATAGCCATCACTATGTGATAACCCGGGGAAAAATCAGATGAATAATATTTTTTGATCCCTTAGCCCCCGGCATAAAGAGGCTGTTTTAAAATTGATTTTGCATGAATTAAATTACAATAAGTTAATATTTATGATTCTTGCTTAACGAATGGTAAACTGTTCCGCCAGTGGCGGACAGGTAAAACAGTTAAAGGAAAGTTTTATTATATCATTAACACCGCGATTAATCGCGGTGTTAATGATGAAGAAGAAAAACTTTTCAACCGTTTTTAACGGTTTACCACCATCTGATTATTCAAATTATCAAAACTATAATTTGCATTAATATAAGTTGATAATGAGTTTTCGCGCAATCTCTAAATACCGGGGCTATTTTAAATTCTCTTTGATATAATTTTAACAAACTAATTATAAATATTTCTTTAATGAACAGGCTTACTATATGGTAATGTTTCTTGCTGTTTTTTTATCGCTATACGCTGTCATAAATTATTATATTTTTATTCACGGCTGGCAGGCTTTGGAAGGGCTGCATCAAATAAGGATAGTTTATCTTGTTATATTCTTAATTGCCTCACTATCCTTTATAGTTGCAAAATTCATGGAGAAAATTCTTTCCCCGCTGCTCTATGATATACTTCTGGGAATCGGCTCTTTCTGGTTTGCATTCATGCTTTATTTTTTCCTGTCCATTCTCTTAATTGATTTATTCCGGCTGTCTTGCTTAGTATTCCATTTTAATCCTGCCTTTTTAAGCCAGAATTACATTGCCTTAAAACAATATACAATATTGGCAGTTGTTACCCTGGTAACAATTATTGTTGCCGCCGGCTATATAAATACACGTATGTTTTCAGTAAAAAAGCTGGAAGTTCAAATCCCCAAGCACGCCGGAAATTTAAAAGAATTAAATGCAGTATTAATCTCCGATGTGCATCTTTCGCCAATTAACGATGGCGCTCACCTGGCTAAGATTGTTAATAAAATAAATGAGCTTAAGCCGGATATTGTTTTTATTGCCGGCGATTTGGTTGATGATAATGCAAAAATATTGGAAGAACGGAATATCGGCTGGGCTTTGCGCAACTTCAAATCCAAATACGGAACTTACGCAATAACCGGCAATCATGAGTTCATAAACGGCATCGATGACTGCGTAAAATACATGGACTACTATGGATTAAACCTGCTCCGTGATTCTGTTGTAAAAGTTGACAATTCATTTTACATAGCCGGAAGAGACGACAGGGCTAACAGGCAGTTTGCAAAGGGTAAAAGGAAAACTATCCCTGAAATCCTTATCGGCGCTGATACAAGCCTGCCTGTAATATTAATGGACCATACTCCGTTCGGGCTTGATGAAGCCATGAATGCAAAAGTGGATTTACAGCTTTCCGGCCATACACATCACGGACAGTTATGGCCGCTTAACTTCATTACAAAAATGGTGTATGAAAAAAGCTGGGGGTATTTAAGAAAAGATAATACTCAATATTATGTTTCGTGCGGAGTAGGCACCTGGGGACCGCCTGTTAAAATAGGCAGCCCGTCCGAGATAGTAAATTTGAAAATTAAATTTGCACAATAAGATTATCTGTTACCGGCGGTGATCCCTGTTATATTGCATTCCCGGGGCACTGCTATCTCTTACTGTAAATCCGTGCCTTTCATAAAAGGATTTTTTACCCCGTGCACAGAATAACTGTATATCCCTTATATTGTTTTCAAGACATTTATCAACCATCATATTAAGAATAGTTGAACCTATCCCCTCTCCCTGGTAATCGGGATCAACAATCATTTCATAAACCATTGCATGTAATACGCCGTCCGATACAATCCTTCCAAATCCCACAAGTTTATTATCCTCATATACAGATACAGTATAATAGCTATTGGAAAGAGAAAGGTTCAGTTCGTCTTTGTTTAGACAATATTCTTTGTTCCAGCCGGTAGTTTCAAACAAATTAAAATATTGATCGATTAAAGGTTGATTAGTTTTATATGTAACGCTCATAATTAGATTTTGATTCTTTGTTTATTGTAAATTAATAATATTTATCTGTTGTTCGAAACAATTCACCATGCCGCTTCTAGAAAGCTTTCTTTACTTTTTTCTTATTTCTACAAGCATTCCGCAGCTACGCCGCTTATTAAAAAATAATTATATTAATAACTCATGTTGTGGGAATTAGATTTGAATTATATAAATGGATTGTTGCCATTTTAACCACCCCCGGCTAAAGCCGTTCCCCTCCTTACTAAGGAGGGGATTAAGGGGAGGTCGAAGTACGCAATCCATTTATATAATCTCTTTTTATTTAGTACTTATCTCTTTTCCTAATTCACATAACAGATTAATAATTTCTTTAAAAAGTTATTGAGATATTTCTTTCTTACTTACCCGGCTCTTCAAATATTTTATCATCAACAGCTGCATTCGGGGTGATGGCATCATATCTGAATTTCTGGGCATGCTCATAATCCGATATATCAAGTTCAAACGGGAATAATACTCCATCCACATTCCGGTAATCTTTATAATCCGTTTGGATTTGCAAATCGCCGAATAAAGTATGACTATATTGTATCTGCCTTAAAAGCAGGCCTGATTTCGTATCGAAGAAAAATTCAAATCTGCGGTATTTAGAGAATGTGCCTTCAATAGCATATACCGTATCATTATCAAGCAGCTGAACATTTTCCAATTTCAAATCGGAATAATTCTTAGTAAAATTTAACGGCGCATAAAAATCCGAACTTAGCTTTAAATCCCGAAGGTCATCGCCTTCGAATTTTCTTTGAAACTGCTGAGATTTAAACCACCCGGCTTCTCCGTTAAACACTCTTTGCATAGTACCCTGTGGAGATTTTGTTTCCGAAAAATATAAGTTCGGTGCTTTCTCAAAAACAGAAACAGAAGATTCTCTTCCATTGCCCATATCAGCTTTCCCTTCAAGCTTAAGAGACGTAATTTTCTCAAATGCTTCTTTGCCCCCTATAGCTTGCTGGTATGTGGAGATAATTTCTTCTGCAGTACCGAGCCGGTTTGGTATTTTAATAACTTCCTCTTCGTCCGGTTTATTATTTTTTTCTTTCATTGATGAAGCAGTCATAAGCGCCGGTATAGCCGTAGGATCAGGGCTGCCTTTATGACAGGTAAAACACGTAACAAGCTGTTCGCCTTTAAAGCTCTCTTTATTTATTGCATTCATCATAGTCATCATTTCGCGTGTTCTTCTTTTTTCAGGCTTGTCGTCTTTTGCAAAATCCCAGTCATGTTCGCCGCTGCCTCTTACATGACAATTACCGCAGTTAAACCCCAATGCTGCTTCAAAGAAATGCATTGCAGGGACTAATTGAGATGCCGGCTGGCCATTCATTACTTTTATGTTTTTAAAAACTTCATCTGTCGTCTTTTCACTATCCCGAATCGGGTTTTTCCTTTTTTCAATAACCTGCTGTCCTGATTTTGCTAATACACTGCCCATAAATGAAGCAGCCATAAGCAGGCCGATTATTAGCAGAAAATATTTGCGCAATAGATTACCATAATACATGCATGCACCTCATGATATGATGAATTATTTGGAAATTAAGTTTTGCAAAAGATACTAATTTCTATTTTGGGACAAAGTGATACAGCCAAAACTTTAATTACCGTGTATTTTATATCAGTAATTATTTTTGAACCTGTAATGACAAAAAAAATGATGAGCGGTTACCGGAGTAATATATTTTTTTATATATTATTTTATCAGCTTATGATTCTTTATCAATACGGCAATTATTAGTTTGTAATATCAATTATAAAGGAACAGCTATGAAACGTTGCTTTAATTATTTAACATTCACATTATTATTTTATATATCCTTGTTTGCACAGCAGGAATCTGCGCGCAAACCCGATGCTCTTATGCTGCGGTATCCCGACGTAAGCGCCGACAAGATTGCTTTTGTTTATGCCGGGGATATTTGGACGGTTTCCAAAGAAGGGGGCATTGCAACAAGATTAAGCACTGCAAAAGGTTCGGAATTCCTGCCGAAATTTTCACCTGACGGAAAACAGATTGCTTTTACAGGTAATTATGACGGCAATATGGATGTTTACATTATGCCTTCCGTAGGCGGTATGCCTAAAAGGCTTACTCACAATCCTATGGTGGATTTTATTGTTGACTGGTATCCCGACGGAAAAAGCATTTTATACCGCTCGGGTATGTACAGCCCTTCAAACAGATTTAACCGCTTATTTAAAGAATCGGTTAATGGCGGGCTGCCGGAACAGCTTCCGATGAAGATTGCTGAAATTGGTTCATTCAATGATGACGCAAGCAAAATTGTTTTTGAAACTGCCTCGCTTGAATTCAGGACATGGAAAAGATACAGGGGCGGATGGGCAAGCAAGCTCTGGATATACGATTTAAAGAACAACTCTGCCGAACAGATAACTTTTGATAATGCAATAGACGCTCTTCCAATGTGGCATGGGAATACAATTTATTTCCTTTCAGACAGAGACGAAAATAAAAAGAATAACATCTGGGCTTATGATATAAGTACAAAACAACTTCATGAAGTAACACATTTTACAGATTATGATATTAAATGGCCAAGCCTGGGCCCGAATGATATAGTATTTGAAAAAGGCGGCGAAATATACCTTCTGGATCTTGCAACGGGAAAAAGCAAAGTTGTGGACGTTGAAGTCCCTGCCGATTTACCTCAGGACCGGCAGCAGCTAAAAAATCTTGCAGGATTAGTAAATGATTTTTCACTTTCCCCAAGCGGTAAGCGGGCATTATTCGGCGCACGCGGCGAAGTGCTTACAGTTCCCGAAAAAAACGGCAGCATGCAGAATCTTACAAACACTTCCGGCGTTGCCGAAAGATTCCCGTCATGGTCTCCTGATGGCAAATACATCGCTTATTTTTCAGATAAAACCGGCGAATATGAATTATACATACGCCCCGGTGACGGCAGCGGTGAAGAAAAGCAGGTAACCCGGGATGGCAAATGTTACAGGTATTATCCCAAATGGTCGCCGGACAGCAAATGGATTGCATTCAGTGATAAAACCGGAAGCCTTTACGTTGTAAATATAGAAGATGGTAATACAAAGCTTGTTGATAAAAACGATTTTGATTTCCATTTCCATTATAACTGGTCGCCGGACAGTAAATATTTAACTTACCATAAAGGTATAACTGAACTATCTACAGGCATTTTTATATATGGCGTAAATGATGGTAAAATACACCAGGTTACCAGCGGATACTATAATGATACCTCGCCTGTTTTTGATCCGGGCGGGAAATATCTTTATTACTATTCAAACAGCCAATTCAATCCTGTTTACGGCGACATGGATGCTACCTGGATTTATCCGAATTCAACCTCGCTTGTTGCAGTTACCCTTCAGAAAGACGGCGCATCTCTGCTTGCACCGCAAAATGATGTTGAAGAAGTAAAAGCGGATTCTTCTAAGAAAAAAACAGATGGCAAAAAGTCAAAGAAAGATGAAGACAAAAAAGAAAGCGCTGAAGAAGGTACAAAACCCGTAAAAATAGATTTTGAAAATATCGGAGAAAGGGCTGTAAAACTTCCTGTTGAATTAGGCAATGTGGGGCCGCTTAATGCAATAGAAGGCAAAATAATTTATCAAAAAGAACCCGTTGCGGGCGATGCAAAACCCGGTTCGCCATCAGGTTCTATTTATTATTACGATCTTAAAGAAAGAGAGACAAAGGAAATTATCTCAGGGATTAACAGCTATGATGTTTCAGCAGACGGTAAAAAAATAATATACAAGAGTGGCTCCACTTATGGTATTATCGACATATCCGCAGGCAAGAAAGTTGGTGACGGCAAAATTGCGGCTGAGAAATTAGAAACATGGATAAACCCCCGTGAAGAATGGGCTGAAATCTTTAACGACGCATGGAGGATTGAACGCGACTATTTCTATGATCCCGGAATGCATGGTGTTGACTGGAACGGCATAAAAAACCGTTACGGTTCACAGCTCCCTTATATTATAGACAGAAATGATTTAAATTATATCATAGGAGAAATGATTGCCGAATTAAATTCTTCACATACTTATGTCGGCGGCGGCGATCTGGAACAGCCCAAAACTATTAACGTAGGTATGCTTGGCTGCGACTATGAAATTGCAAACGGTTATTACCGCTTCAAGAAAATATATTCCGGCGGCTCATGGGATAATTTGGAAGTACGCTCTCCACTGCTCGATCCGGGCAACGATGTAAAAGAAGGTAATTATCTTATAGCTGTAAACGGCATTCCGGTAAACATAAAAGAAGATCCCTGGGCAGCATTTCAGGGTTTAGCTGATGAGACAGTCACTTTAACTATAAATACTAAGCCGTCCCCGGAAGGTGCGCGAAAAATTTTAGTAAAGCCCTTGGCAAATGAAGACCGTTTAAGGAATCTTGCATGGATAGAAGATAACAGGGAGAAAGTTGAAAAAGAGACTGACGGTAAAGCTGGTTATGTTTATGTACCTAATACCGGCCTTGAAGGTCAAAGCGAACTGGTACGCCAGTACAGCGCTCAATATACAAAAGACGCTATGGTAATAGATGAAAGATTTAACAGCGGCGGACAAATACCGGACAGGTTTGTAGAACTGTTAAACCGACCTGTTTTAAGTTTTTGGGCAAGGCGTGATTTTAAAAGCGGACAAACTCCTATGATAGCCAGTCCCGGGCCTAAAGTTATGTTAATAAACGGCTGGTCCGGTTCCGGCGGTGATGCATTCCCATATTATTTTAAAGAAGAAAAAGTCGGCCCGCTAATCGGTAAAAGGACATGGGGCGGACTTATCGGTTACGGTGATAATCCTCAGCTTGTAGACGGAGGATTTTTATCAGCGCCTAGTTTTGGAATATGGGATACTACAGGTAAATGGACGGTTGAAGGTTATGGTGTAGATCCTGATTATGATGTGGAAGATAATCCGGCAGAACTTGCAAAAGGCAATGATGAACAGTTGGAAAAAGCAATTCAGGTAATTAAAGAAGAATTGCAAAAGAATCCTGTTAAGAAATTGCAGAAACCTCCTTATCCAGACAAGTCTAAATAAAAATTATTGCAGGGCGGACATAGTGTCCGTCCTGCAGTATATAAAAGTAAATTTTACTTCCCGATTGATCTTAAATATTCAAGAACCGCACGTGCGCCGTCCCTTGTAAGCTGCTGATCCGGCATAATAACCTTATATTCATTAACTAACTTTTGCAAAAGCGGATCTTTTCTTTGCATTTCGGTGGTATTCAATAAATAATTCATAATAAATACAGGTGTATATTTTTTTGTAACATTTCTAAGCGGCGGCCCTACACTCCGCGCATCAAGCTGATGGCATGCAATACATTGGGAATTAAATATTTTCCTGCCCTGTATAGCAAGATTCTGATCAATTGCTTCGATGGATAATTCCTTTATAGGCCCTATACCGTTATCATTTGGAAATTCATATTTTGACATAGAAAATAATTTATTGTTTTGTGCGGCTTCCACATTATTAACCGGCTTTTGTTTATTCTCTTCTGATTTATTTCCCGAACAGGAAAGATATCCGAATGTAATTGATATAATAAAAACAGATGTAACTAATAATTTCATAAAAACTAAAACTCTCTATCAATGCTTCTTTGTAATGTTAATTAGCTGCGGCATATTATAATAAGATTTTAACCGGATACTATAAAAATATACTACAATACCCTGCCCTTTTGTGAGAATACGCATCTTGTTAAGGATAATTAAGTGAGCTAATAGAGCGATTTATCTTGCTGCAGATCTAAAGTATTCCAGCAATGCGCGTGCCTGTGGTTCTTTCAGCCCGAGGTCGGGCATAGCTTCACCGTTATATTTTTTTATAAGCTCTTTTAATTGAGAATCTTTCTTTTGCATTTCTGTAGTATTTAATAAATAATTCATAATATATTCGGGCTTTGACTGTTTTGTTATCTGTCTTAATGCCGGGCCTTCAACTTCTTCATCCAGGCTGTGGCAGGCCGAGCATTTATCGCTGAATAGAGCCTTGCCTTCGTTCACTAAATTCGCGTCTATCTTGCCAAGTTTAACCTTTTTTACAGGCCCTATTCCAATTCCTTTATTTTGTTTTATCTTTTTAACTTTTACCGAATCAATTTTATTTAACGCCATAGTTGTCCCGTTTAAAGATTTATTCGCCTCGCCTGCATAAATAATTACTGCTAATCCTGCAAAAACAAATAACAAAATATAAAGTGTTTTCATTTCTTCCTCATAAATTTATAATTCTAAATATCATTTCGCTACATAGAATACATTAGCCTGATGCGTTATATCATTAATAACTGAAGATACACAAAGTATGTTTAAAATAGCCCCGACATTTAGAGGCTGTATGAAAATTCGGAACAAAATTATAATTATACAATATTTTGCTTTTACACTCGCAATTATAAGGGGTTAGTAAACCGTTAAAACGGTTGAAGAGGTTTTGGTTTTATTATTAACACCGCGATTAATCGCGGTGTTAATAATCCAATCAATATTTTCCTTAACTGTTTCAACAGTTTACCACTCCCTATGCAAGAAGTTAATCAAAATATTTATCGCATAATTATTCATGCAAAACTAATTTTCACACAGGCTCTTTATGTCGGGGATTACGATGTATCAAAGCATATAAGGCTTTAACCAAAATACTAAAAGAATAGTGGCTAAAGCCAATATTATCTGGATTATCCTTTTTCCCCGAGTTATCACTTAGTGATGGCAATGCCAAGACTCGGGGCTACTTAGCAATATTTTTAAAGACTGCGTAACTTCAGTTAATAATTTATCTCAACAATATCAAAAAGATAAAATAAATGCCGTAGTTTTAATCACCTGAATGTAGTATAAAAGGATAGGATGTACATGGCGATTTTTATATAATGATTTAAAATAAAAACAGGCTAAAAGAATTATTTCCTTTAGCCTGTGTATAAGTCAGCTTAAAATTTATTACCAGATGTTAACTAATTTATCATCCGGCATTCTCATAGGGTCGCCTGGTTTTACATTAAATGCGTCCCAGAAAGCGGGAGTATTGCTTAAAGGCCCGATAACCCTGTAATGTTCAGGTGAATGCGGATCAACTTTAACACGAAGTTTCAGGCGTTCCGGCCTGTCTTTAATTTTCCAGATATTTGCATAGGAAAGGAAGAAGCGTTGGGCGGGAGTAAAGCCTTCAATAGGATTTCCGCTCTTAAATTCTTCTGTATTCTTAAATGCATCAAAAGAAACATTTATACCGCCGAGGTCTGCTATGTTTTCACCTTCGGTTAAATGTCCGTTTACATTCAGTGTATCAACAGCTTTAAAATTATCAAATTGATTAACTATTCTTTCTGCCCTCTGGTCGAATTTCTCGCCGTCCTGTGCAGTCCACCAGTCTTTCATATTGCCGTCTGCATCAAACTGGCGGCCTTCGTCATCAAAGCCGTGTGTCATTTCATGCCCTATTACAGCGCCTATACCACCGTAATTTATTGCATCGTCCGCGTCTTTATCAAAGAAAGGAGGCTGTAATATTCCTGCAGGGAATACGATTTCATTATTCTGTGGATTATAATATGCATTAACTGTCTGCGGAGTCATTCCCCATTCAGTTTTATCAACAGGTTTTCCAATTTTAGCAAGGTCTTTCTTTGTTTCGAATATTGAAGCGCTTAATATGTTACCGAAATAAGATTCCCTGTTTATGTCAAGCCCGGTATAGTCTTTCCATTTATCAGGGTAGCCGATTTTCACAGTAAATGCAGCAAGTTTTTCTTTAGCCATTTCTTTAGTTGCAGGGCTCATCCACTGTAGGTTTTCAATCCTTACTTTTAATGAAGCCATTAAATTGTGAACTAATTCCATCGCTCTTTGTTTTGCATTCGGCGGAAAGTATTGCTTTACAAATAATTTGCCAAGTTCCATACCGATGCGGCCGTCAATAGTTCCAAGCACACGTTTCCAGCGCGGCTGCATTTCCTTTGTACCGTTAAGTGCTTTTCCATAGAACTCAAAATTTGCCTGCACAAAAGCATCACTTAAATACGGCGCTGCTGAACGTATTATATTCCATTTCAAATATTCTTTTAATGTTTCTACCGGAGTAGTTTTAACTACATTACTAATTTCTTTTATAAAATCCGGTTCTGCAACATTTATATCTCCCGGTTCGGGAACGCCTGTAAGGGTAAAATAGTCATTCCATTCAAAGTCCGGTGACAGGCTTACTAATTCCTTTACAGTCATTTTGTGATAAATTTTCTGAGGATCCCGCTGGTCAACTCTGGACATAGAAGCTTTAGCAAGCTGTGTTTCAAGCGCCAATATAGAATTAGCTGCATTTGCTGCTTTATCTGCATCATAACCAATAAGTACAAAGGATTCTTTTATAAGGCTTACATATTTATCCCTGATGGTTTTAGTATTATCATCATTTTTCAGATAATAATCGCGGTCAGGCAAGCCCAAACCGCTCTGCTCTATCTGGCCAATATTCTGCTTGCTGTTTTTTGCGTCGGCACCTGAACCGAAAGCAAATAACGGATTGGAATAGCCAAGCTGGATATAAACCAGTTCTTTATAGAATCCTTTTAAATCAACAATGGAGTTTACTTCTGCAAGGTCCTTTTCAATGGGCTTAAAGCCTTGTTTTTCAATATTTGCAGAATCCATTCCGGTATAATAAAAGTCGCCTACAAACTGTTCGCTGCTTCCTTTTGGGTAATCAGTTTTAGTTCCAAGTTCAGCAAGTATACCTTTAATTTTATTCAGGTTATTATCCCTGAGTACATAAAATGAGCCCCAGCCTGAAAAAGCTGCCGGTATTTCAGTATTTTTTAACCATGTCCCGTCTGCATATTCAAAGAAATCCACAGCAGGGCTAACGGTTGTATCCATATCTTTTTTATTAATTTCATCTCCGCTTTCCTTCGTTCCGCTAAAAGAATAAGTTGAAACTCCGGCAGCAAAGGCTGTAATTAATAAAAAGAACTTGAATTTTGAAATAAGCATAAAAAGCACCTATAAATTTGTTAAATGTTTATTAAAATTGTGATTAGCCAATACTTCTATCTTATCCATAAACTTATAAAAATTTATGCAATAATCTAAATAAATTGTGAAGAACGGTAGGATAAAAATAAATCCGGCATATCTGTCCGAAATAAAAATAGCACATATATCTTATCATTGGAACAGTTTTAGCAAAAACTTGAATATTGCCATTTCAGCAAACTCATCCTCTTTGCTTCCCCTTCCCTTGGCAAGGGAAGGGGATTGAGGGGTTGAGTTCGTTACGCTAATATAATAGCAGAATACTGTAATATTTCGCAACGATTTTAGGGTTCCCAAATTATTTCGGACAGCAGTGAAATCCGAATAATATAATTCATTGTTGCCGATTAATATGATAGGCATAATATATCCACTCCCTTAAAGCAAAAAGCTTTATTTAAACTCTGCAATCCGCAAAATAATTTTTATTTATAGCATAGACTGAAATGAAAAATCCAGAATCTTTGGATTTGCCAGCCTTTCAAAATCTTTATACATCATTTGCATTAATTCTGAATGTGAGCAGGCATTAAAAGCTATTTTTTCATCTTCAGTTAAACTTTTTGCAACATAAACATCCATACCGTATAAGTTACCGAAAGGCGGCATAGCCCCTACTTCGCAATCAGGAAACTTATCCATGAACTCATGTTCATATGCAAGCCGGATATTTTCATTTCCAATTGCTCCTTTCAGCAGATCAAAATCCACCTTATCAGAAGCGGGCAGAACCGCCATTGCCATTTTGCCGTCAATCTTAATAAGCACAGTTTTGGCAAGATATTTACCGGGTATATGCGCTAAAGCTGCTATCTCCTGCGCGGTAAACGCGGATGAATGAGTGATAGTAACATATTTTATTTTGTTACTGTCCAGATAATCTTTTAATCGACGTAACGGCATAACTCCTCCTGTACTTTTATTAGTTAAGTAATAAAGAAGAATTTATTTTAATAAATAATATAAGCCGGATAAGTTGAGCGGATAGCTTGTATTTTTTCATGGCTCTGTCCTTTAAGAATTAAAAGTAAAATGTTTTTACTCTATGCTTAAGCCGTTAAAAAAAACAAGAAAGTTTAAGGCATTTATTTATGTTG
>JARLHB010000109.1 GCA_031292465.1 Ignavibacteriaceae bacterium | reverse complement strand
CTTGTCTGCACGCCGTTATTGCGGAGTTCCTGCATTCTGGCAAAGCCGTTATGATTGTTAAATATTTTTTGAAAGTCAGTCATATTAAAATTGAATCATTTCTTAGGCAAATATACAAAATTTGCCTAAGAATCGATTCATATTAAAAATAATAGTGAACGGATAAAAATCAGCCTTCGTTACCGTTGGTTTCTAATTCCTCAAGAATGTCTTTCAGGTCGTCAACAATAGCTTCAAGCTCTGTAATAGCTTCGCTTGCCAAAACCTGCGGCTCCGGTAAATCTTCGGCATTTTCAAGTGATTCATCTCTTAACCACATAATATCAAGTTTATAATTGCGCTCTTTTATCTGGTCGAGAGTAAACTTTCTGAATCGGCCTTCTTCGCCGGAATCGGTGCGTTTGCTTTTGCCGTTAGGGTCTTTGCCGTAGCATTTTTCAAATTCTTCAAAATGCGCGGGTGTAAGGGGCCTGTCTTTTTTTGTAACGCCCGGAACGTTAGACCTTCCGTCGTAAATCCAGGTTTCTTTTGTGGGTAATCCCTTCTGGAAGAAGATAACATTAGCTTTAACTCCCTGGCTGTAAGGAGTAAAAGTGCCGCGCGGCAGCCTTAGAACTGTATGAAGGTTGCAGTCTTCCATCAATATTTTGAAAACATCGCCGGCTTTATCTTCAAAAAGTACGTTATCCGGTAAAACCATTGCGGCGCGCCCGCCCGGTTTAAGAACGTTTACAACATGCTGAACAAAGTTTAGCTGTTTATTGCTTGTTTCAATTGTAAAGTCGCTTCTTTCAGGCGCCTGGTTAGCGCCTTTAGTGCCAAACGGGGGATTTGTTAAAATGCAGTCGTAGCGTTCGCCTTTATCCGGTTCATAAATAGTATCGCCAAGATAGATGGTCGGCTCTATGCCATGAAGATAAAGATTCATAAGCGCAAGCCGCCTTGGGCGCGGAACCAGATCCTGCCCGAAATAAGTTTTTGTCCTGATTCGCTTATAGTCATTACGGTCTATTAAAGCGCCTTTATTTGTAACTTCCAAAAGCCATTCATAGGCGGCAACCAGAAAGCCGCCGCTGCCGCATGCAGGATCGCTGATGGTAAATCCCTTGTGGGTTCGCGGATCAGGCTTCATTAAGCGTACAATGGACTGAATAAGAACGCGCGGCGTAAAATACTGGCCTGCGCCTTTTTTACCCTCGCTTGCAGCCCTTTCAAGAAGCCCCTCAAAAGCCTCGCCCTTTACATCAACGCCGAGCTCCGTCCATTCTACTTCATCAATAAGAGTAATAAGGCGCTTAAGGTTTACAGGGTTGTTGAAACGCGGCATTGACTGTGCAAAAATATCACCGAGCATACCTTTTTCTTCTCTAAGCATGCGCAGTATTTCAGTGTAATGGTCGGTTAATGCTGTAGCGGATTTATCTTTTAAGCTGTCCCAGCCGTAACCGGCGGGAATATGTGCGTCTTTTTCATCGGCCATTTTTAGAAACAGCAGATAAGTAAGCTGTTCTATATAATCTCCGTAATCTATTCCATCGTGGCGCAATGTGTGGCAAAAGCCCCAAAGTTTGTTTACTATGTCTATCATATAATTATTCTATACTGAAGTCTTTTATTTTAAAAAATAGTTCTTCAAATTTTTTAACAATTTCATTTATCGGCTCACCCTTAATTATTTCAGAAGCATTATAGTGGTGAATATTTGATTTCAATATATAATCACCTGTTGCTGAAGAAGGGTTCTCTAATAATTTCAACAACTTAGATTTAATTATTTCCTTTTGAGAGCCGCGAACCCAAATATAACAAAATGGTGAGTCATCAAAGCCTAATAAATTATTTAAAGTAAGTTTTTCTACCCCAATCCAAATTGAAAATTGATTGTCGGCTTTATCGCGCCACTTATCCAACGAAAAATATCGTTGCCTACCATAGTTGTTATCAAAGATTACGAATTCCATTTGCTGGTCCCACCAACTTTTTTCTTTTAAAAGCTTTTCCAAAGATTCAAGGTATACTGTGAATTCATAATTTTCTAAATTATTAATACCTCTACGCAATAATTGTATTTTTTGCCAATTTCCTAACAAAAATATGGATTCTTCTGAATATTGATAAAACATAATTGCCCTATTTGTATAATTTTAATAAAGAATTAACGATTAATTTCAATAACTCATCATTTGTTGTATTTACTACATCTCGAATTATGGAAAAAAAACGATAATGACTTAAGTTTATAAACTTATTATTTTTAGCACGCTTCCCATCCGGTGACATAAATATTAATAGTACATTTTTTTCAGTGATTTTTAATAAATTAGCAAGTTCCACAGCATCCTTATATTCTCTATCGGTTTGATTCACTCCTTCTGGAGAATTGACTTTATTTTCGATAAAACAAATAAAATTAGATGATATTATAGCAATATCAACGATTGAGTTTTCTCTTGAATATTCTCTATATACCGAATAGTTATTGGAAACAAAATTTTCACCAAATTTAAACTTATCAATAAAAGATTTATAAAATATATTACCTTTGTTGTGAGTGGAATGACAATCTAAAAACCAGGCTATAATATTGCTGCATATATTTTCATCACTACGTTTAATTCTAAATATAGAAGGCAAGTCAATATATTTTAAAGGAGAGCCAATTTCTTTTTTACAATAATCATCATATTTATCAAAAAAGTTTTTATATTGTTTTAAATGATTATTTTCTTGTAAATTATATTTAATAAGCAGGTTGGTATAACTGGATTTTACAATTAACAAATATTCCTGTAATAATTTAGAATACTCTTGTTGAAAACTTTTCATGCTGCTATGTTAAAATTAAATTCTTCAATTAACAGTTTTAATTTTTCTTTTCCAAATAATTTTCTTGCTTTACCAATTCCGCCAATCTGCATAAATGCGGGAGCATTTTCAATATCATTTTCATCAATGGACAGGTTTTGTATTAAATGCTGCTCTATTAAGGAAATCCAGTTCATTTGTTCATAAGTAAAGTTCTGCCCTTCAATTACCCTGGCAACTGCATTCTTTACTCTTTCTTCCGCTGTTAAAATCGGCAACTGCTCTATGGCGGCATGTTTAACCATGGAGATAATATCCGCAAGGGATTTGCTGTATATAAGTTTATGTGCGCGCTGCAAATCTTTTTCCATAAAATTATTTTTCTTAAGCTTTTCCCTAAGCTCATTCAGCATATCAGGATTCCAGCCTTTAGGCTTTTCAAGCAATATTTTAATTGCAAGAATTTGTTCGGGATTTTCTTTAATGAATTTGCAGAATGAATCGAGATAATCAACCGGCTTTTCACCCAGAATCATTTCCTCTGAAGTTACCTCATCACGAATTTCATAACCCTTCAGGAATTCTTTTTGCGGGCGCGGATATGAATAAAGATAGTTTATAAAATTCTTATTCCGGATTATCTTCATTGTATTATCAAAATCTTTACGGATTTTAATCTGAAGATTAGCAATAAAGTCTGAGAATGGTTCTTCAACTAATAATGAGAACTGCTGAACACCTTCAGGAGTTGTGCTCTTTTCAATTCTGCGTAATCTTTTAATAAGTACCCGCGTATAATAATCCCTGTTTACATTTTGGTAAATGTTTTTGATAATCTGTTCATAACTTAATGATTCCCGCTGCGGGGGATCAAAAGCAAACTCGGTTGTGTCTTTAAAATATTCAATTAAAGTACCGCCGAAACAGTCAAACACAGTAAAGTGGTCTTTATTTATATCCGGGCAAAGGCGTGTACCGCGCCCAAGCATTTGAACCCATAATATACGTGATTTTACGGGACGCATAAAAACAACATATTCTATTGCCGGAATATCAACGCCGGTACTAAGCATATCCACAGTAACTACAATTTTAGGATTGGGGCGGTTGCGAAATTCACGGATTTTTTGAAGCGGGCGGTCAACGTTAGGATTGCCGGTAATCTTTTGAACAAAATCATCGCCCCGGTTAAATACCTCTTTACAGATTGTAACTATTTGATCTGCATGGGATATGAACTGAATGTCATTACATGCGAATATAAGGATTTTAGGAAACCTGCCGTTGTCCTGCTCAAACTTCAGTGCATCTTTTGCAATTTCCTCAATTATTTTCCTAATGGTATCGGGTGAAGTAATATCCCTTTCTATCTGCGTAGATGAGAATTCTCTTTCATCTTCAAGATTATCTAATACCTCCGAGCCGGATTCAGTATTAATTATGCCGACCTGTTCTCCTTCTTTAAGGAAAGCTCCGTTCATTAAAATATTTGAAGTAATCCGAACAGCTTCATAATCAGCCAGGAATCCGTCAAGAATAGCCTGCTCGGTTGTGTAGCGATATACAGGCGTGCCAAAATATGCAGTAGTATGCGCGGCTGGAGTGGCAGTAAGGCCAATCTTAATAGCGTCAAAATGATTTAATGTATCCCGCCATAAAGCAGCTTCTTTTGCAGTATAACCCCTGTGGCATTCATCTGCAATAATTAAATCAAATGCATTTATCGGGATAGGCGTATCATATTTTTCTGTTCCTTCTTCATAATCCGGATCGCCCGGATCCTGCT
>JARLHB010000108.1 GCA_031292465.1 Ignavibacteriaceae bacterium | reverse complement strand
CTTCAGTTATTTAATATGAAATAGCAATCCTGTTTTGCCAGTTATCATCTTTATATTCTCCGCGTGCGGTGGAGTTTACAAGTTGATAATCTGAAAAGCCATACAAATCGGCAAAGTCAAATATAACGCCGCCCTGTATTTCATTATAATGCCAAATTTCATAAGGTTTGTTATTTACTGAGTTCGGATAGCGCTCTATCTCGCTCGGCTCACCGTAAATAAGAAATACTCTGCCCCTGTCTGTTTTCCATCCTGCTTTCTTTAAAGTACTGTATCTTTGGTTGCATTCCTGAACCCGCCCCATATATTCTTTATAGGATATCCCGGGCTTGTCTTCTGTTGTTTCAGAATGTTTTTTCCAAAAGCCGAACAGAAAATCCCTTTTAGCCTGTACATTGCCAAGCCTTGAAAATTGATCTACTTCATCAGATACGGCTATATATTTTGATTTTGCAAATATATCATCACATTCTTCGTTAGTCAGTAATCCGAAGTTGCTTCCTAAGACATTTGATTTTAGTGTACCTGTTGTATCAGCAACAATTTTTACATCCGGGTTATAAACAAAAAACTTTTTAATTGTAGTTCTGCCCAGTGATTCAGCGCTGTCTATTAAAGATATACTTAACGAATATGAATCTGTAGGATATTTCATTATCGGTATAGAGCCAACTTCTACTCTTGAAGCAGCACCACTATTTATTTCGCGGGTATTGGAATAGTAAACCTTGCCTTTGCTATTAAATATTTTGCAATTCAATTTCATTTTTGAACTGTCTTTAGCTGCATTTTTCTCATACACTTCATAATAATAAAAAACTACAGGCAGGTTCTGGCCGAATACAAGCGTTGGTATTGGTGTAACTTCAAAGGTATTTTTATAAAATATTGAGGAAGTGTTGGTACTGTTTTGAATCATTCTGGATGCAAGCTGCAAATCGCTAAGTGCAATTTTATCATTCTCAAATGGTTTTACATGGAGTATTTCGGTTATATCTTTTTTATTTTTATCCTTATTAACATCAGTTACGCTTACATCGCATTTATAAACGCCCTCGGTTAAAACAAAGTTCAAAACACCGACTAAGTTCTCTTCTCCTGTGCTTAGCTTACCGTAAACCGGGTATTTAAGTTTCCATTGCTTGTCTACAACCACTTTGCCGCTGGTGGAATCCTGAATGGATATTTTTAATATACCTTCTACATACTTTGCCGTATCCTGTGTCTTAACCGTAAAGGCAGCCTGATTTATAGAATAATAAATTTCTATATAATTGGAAGTTGTATCATAGCCAAACTGGGCGTAGTCAAAATCGAATATGCCTGAATTCTGTGAATAACTTTTTGAATAAAAAGACACAAAGATTAAAAGCAGGAAGAATATTTTATTTTTCATTTCGGTTAAAGTATAAAGGTTTAAAAATGTTAATTTAAACTTTTATATAATACTATATAAAAGCATAGAAACTTAGATAAATTCCAATTATCAAACACTATTAACAAAATAACATTAGATGGATTTTATATCAACAATCTTAAAGATTAATAAGATATAAACAAAAATATTCTGATACAAGGTTGATTAAGATAAAACGACGGTAAAAAGATAACGGTTGAGCTTCAATTTTTCCCCCAACCGTTATCCAAAGAATTATAGTTTTACTGCCGATACGCTGTGAACACCGCTTACGCCAAGAATTAATTTCAAAGCGTCTTTAGGAATTTCGCTGTCCACATTTATTACTGTTAGTGCTTCTTTCCCAACTTCGTATCTGCCAAGCGACAGGCCTGCAATGTTAATATTTGCTTCAGCTAATATTTTACCCACGCTTGCAAGCATTCCGGGTGTGTCAAGGTTATAATAAAACAACATGCAGCCATCAGGATTTAATTCCATATGGTATTTGTCTATAGAAACAATACGGCTTTCTTTATTGCCGAACACAGTTCCGGCTATAGTACGCTGTTCTTTATCGGTAATAAATTCAACCGTCATAAGATTCGTATAGTCAACATTGGCGCCTGATTTTGTTTCATTCAACACTATGCCCATTTCCTTAGCAAAGAAAGGTGCGTTTATCAAATTAACGCCAGCAGTCAATTTTTTTGCAAGGAAGCCTTTTAAAACAGCGGTTGACAAAAGTGTGGTAGCATTATGAAGCATTTCACCGCTGTAGTTTATATTAATTTTCTTTAGCTGGCCTTTATTCAATTGAGAGTGAAGCGAGCCAAGATTTTCTGCAAGCTGTACATAAGGGGAAAGTTCTTTGTTCCCTCCGGCTTCAATAGCAGCAGCATTAACAGCGCCGCGTACACCCTTTTGATTAAATAGGTCAACAATCTGCTCGGCAATTTGTATTGCAACTTTTTCCTGTGCCTCATCGGTTGAAGCGCCAAGGTGAGGTGTTGTTACAACCTTTGGATGCTGAATTAACGGCCCGCCGAAATCAGGCGGTTCTGAAGTATAAACATCAAATGCCGCAGCAGAGACTTTACCTGAATTTAGAGCTTCAATCAAAGCAGCTTCTTCAATTATTCCACCGCGTGCGCAGTTTATTAATTTTACGCCGTCTTTGCATTTTGCAATAGTTTCAAATGAAAGTAAATTTTTTGTTTCATCGGAAAGGGGTACATGTACGGTAATAATATCCGATTGAGCGAAAACCGCTTCCAGGTCGACAAGCTTTGCGCCAATCTTTGCGGCAACATCTTCGGAAAGTACCGGGTCATACCCGATAATATTCATTCCAAAT
>JARLHB010000107.1 GCA_031292465.1 Ignavibacteriaceae bacterium | reverse complement strand
CTGTTGGCCTAAAATAATAAGTCCTCCATTATTTCTTTAGTCGCTTTGCAAAACTCACAATCAATCATTGTTTGTAAAAAATTTCACAATAGGAACCGAAAAAATATGCGTTTATCATTAGCATTTATAGATGCATTCCATATATATAGGGGCAAATGAACTTGCAAAGAAATTTAGCTGATAATGTATCAGTTGAGAAAGTGACAAAATTGAAACTACTATTAACATTTAGTTTAACTATATATAAGAACGTTTAATAATTTGTAATTCTTAAAATTATTATAACAGACCCTATATAATATTTGTTAATAGAAATTTGAACTTTGCCGAGGTTAAATTATATTTAAACCAATACGGGATGTCTGGTGCAAGTTTATAAAAATATATTTAAGTTTACCTGAATAGTAACAAGCACATAGTGAAATGTAATAGTAATATTTATTGAGTAGTTCTAAGTAAATAGAGATAAGATATAAAATAATTAAAACTCAAGTGTGATTATCCTGATTAGATAATCATTAAATAATTGTTTACAAAATCATTTACAAGCAAGTAATTTAGATATAGCCCAACTAGAAAATTAAAAAAATTACTATTGTTGAAAATAATTTACCCTAATATTGCAAATGGAAAATGAAATAAAAACCGAAACTATCCTGGAATTAAAAAAAGGTAGTACTTTAGCATTAAGGGTAATATATAACTTTTATTCAAAAAAAATATTCTTTTTTATTAATTCTTATACATACAATAAAGAAATAAGCGAAGAACTTGTACAGGATGTTTTTATAAGGCTCTGGAATAACCGGGAAACTATAGAAATAGATTCTTCTATAAATAGTTATATATACACAATTGCTAAAAATATGGCAATTGACTTTATTCGCAAAAAACGAATAGTAATACTCCCTATAGATTCCGTTAATCAAATGGAAATATCGAATTATAACGATGGTGAATTAAAAGTAATTACCGAACAAGAAGAGAGTTTAATAAAACATGCAATCGACAGTCTTCCCTTAAGACAAAAAGAGGTTTTTGAATTACATAGGAATTATAATTTAACGTACAAACAAATATCCACAATCCTTGACATTTCTGTTTCTGCCGTAGAAAAAAACATATCTTCCGCACTAAAAAAGCTTAAATTTTATCTGCAAAAAAAAAATTAATATTATTTTAGCATAGCACCTGAGGTGAAAGTGCAAAATTACGTATAATATTAGTAGAAAGGTAAAGAATGGAAAAACCTGATAACAATTTAATTATTAGATTCATGGAAAACCGCTGCAGTGTGCAGGAATATGAACAGATGAAGAGTTATCTTCACACACTGAGCGAGGAAGAATTAAATACCTTCATGGACATTCATATAAAGAAAAGTGAAGAAGGACGTCTTGAAATTAATGCTGAATATTCTCCAAATTTCAGAGATCTCCTGCTCCGTTTGGGCAAAAAAAAGGAACGGCATTTTTCAATAATACCTCGATCAGGTTATTCTATAGCTGCATCTATTGTCTTTTTACTTGTTCTTGCATCCGTTGCATTATATTATACCGGCATGTTTAACAACAAACATGAACGAAAAAACTGGAAAGAAATGCAAACAGTTGTGAGCCAAAAATCAATAATAACATTTTTGGACGGTACAAAGATTACACTAAATGCAGATAGTAAATTGAAGTACCCGGAATCCTTCGAAGGATCTAAAAGGGAAGTTTATTTGGAAGGTGAAGCATATTTTGAAGTAGCTCACGATACAAGCAGGCCGTTTATTGTCCATTGCAAGAACATTGCAACAACTGTTCTTGGAACCAAGTTTGATGTCAGCGCCTACGAAAACGATAAGAAAATAGCAGTATCGCTTGTTGAAGGAAAAGTAAATGTTTCTGATGATAAACAAAACTCGATAACTAAATTAGTAACTCTTCGGCCAAAGCAGCAGTTTTTGTACAATACTGTTCAGAAAACATATAATCTAAAAGAATTTAATATAGATGAAATAACCGGATGGAAAGATAATTTGCTCAAATTTAATAACGAAACGCTTGGTAATGTTTTTGTCAGATTGGAAAGGGCGTATGGCGTAAAATTTGAACTTGCACCGGGGACTTCTAATAATTCTCTAATTACGACTAATTTTAAAAATACTTCATTGATGACTGTTACTGAAGCAATTAGAAAGTTTACCGGACTTGACTATGATACTATTAAGGAAAATTATCAAATAAAAAAGATAATATTTAAGAAAAAGTAATCTTAATTGTATCTGAAAATAACGAAGTCAAATTACGGAATTTGACAACTATTAGTTCCAAAATAGAAAAATATAACAAAATATTTGCGGTTTCCACAAAACGTTCTGCAAAATAATTTGTTTAATAATGAATTAAATATTTCTCAAATAGTTTGTACTAAAGGGACTAATAGAAAATTTAGTGTCCTGTATTTAGCAGGCTATTTATCTTTATTCTGTACGGATGAAAATAAGACAGTAAAAACAGCTCTATATACTCAAACGTTTTCGCAAACCTTTAAGGAGAATGTTTTTAATAAATAGTACGAGTGTCCAAAGTAAAGACTTGGGACTCACGTCGCGGAGCTGTATTTTCTGATTTAATGTTAGACTTGCTGTAGCTATTTATTTAAAAATAATCCTTAACTGTCCAAAACTTTTTATTCCGTTTATCATATCCTCTTTTTAATAATCTTTGATTTTCTTCTAAAATTTAATACCCCATTTAAAATTGGAATGACCTGCAAGATCAATGAAAAAATATAGAAAAAAAGTAACCTTAAAAGACATTGCTGCTACACTAGATGTTACTACTGCTACCGTCTCCAAAGCACTTAGGAACAGTAATGATATTTCTTTTGAGATGAAGGAAAAAACAAAAAAAATAGCCAAAGAGCTGGGCTATCGCCCCAATATATTAGCCAGGAGTTTAATTGGTAATAGTAGTAAAATATTAGGTGTTTTGATCCCGGATTTGCGAATTTCATTTTTTTCTGAAGCTGTAAGAGGTATGTATGAAGAAGCTAACCGTAAAGGTTATGAAATAATACTGATGGTTCATGATGAAAAGAGGGAAAAGGAGAAAGAAAAATTAGAGTTCCTGTCCGATATACATGTGGACGGTATACTATTAGATGCTGTGGGAGGTAAAGGGAATTATTCTGTGTTTAAGAAACTGACTGAAGAGGGAATAAAATTTGTCTGCTGGGACAGGAAACTGGATGATCTGGAATATAAATCTGTAACAATAGATGATAAAAAAGCCTCGTATCATTTGACAAAGAAGATGATAAGTCAAGGTAGAGAGAATATAGTATTTCTTGGACCCAATACCGGCATCCCTGTAGCTATGGATAGATTTGAGGGATATAAAACAGCACTGAAAGAACATGGGATATCGTTCAATCATTCATTAGTGATTCAAACATTTCGTAATTACCATGACAGTTATAAGAAGATGAACTCTTTCCTTGAAAAGGGAATTAAAATAGATGGACTTGTTAGCGTAGGTGGATTGATAACTTATGGAGCAGGTAAAGCAATATTGGACCACAATCTCTCTATTCCTGAGGATATTTTATTGGGAGAATTTGGAGATAATGATATAGTAAACCGTCTAGGGGTACCTTTTTATACGGTAAATCAGAATCCATACAAAATAGGCCGGGCAGCAGTAGATCTTCTGATTAGTCAACTTGAATCAAAGTGTAAAGAGGATCATTTACTGGACATAGTTATAGAATCCGAAGTGCTTGAAAGATAGCGTAAAAATTATAACTATTTCCCAAAACTGATAGATGATCTTTGGTAATATATTTTTAAGAAGAAATTATGAGTGAGAATAAGGCAGAAAATTTACAAAATTACAATATTTACAATTATGCAGGTTTTAGCATGTTTTTTGATAATAAAGAACATATTTGTTCATATTAATAATGCCTTGGCTTAATTCACAAAACGTGTCTTTGATTTTTATAATAAAGAAAAATAAAGGCTGAAAAAGGTGCCGTGACAATGGCTAGATTGTCACGGCTAAACCAGCTAAACAACAAATAACGCATTGTTTAACCAATCCAAGGTAAAAAATATGAAAAAAAACATTTATAGGAAACTTAAAATGTTTGCTTGTTATTCAGTTCGAGGATTACTTCTGCAGGTACTCTTTGTAAATTTACTTTTTGCAATGTCTCCCACAGAGGCGCAAAAACTTGATCAAATAAAAATAAGTGTAAATATAACCAACGTTACACTTAAGGAAGCTCTACATACAATTGAACAAAAATCAAATTTAACCTTCTTCTACGACAGTAAAAATATTCCATTGGATGAAAAAGTTTCATTAAATCTAGATGAATCGACAGTTGAAGAAGTATTAACATCGCTTGCTCAAAATTTAGGGCTATCATTCTCACAAGTTGATCACCTTATTATTGTTAAAAAGGTTAACATTCAGAAGAATAATGCTGACAATAATGTTGCTGGAGAAATCAGGGGACAGGTAAAAGGTTCTGATACTAAAAATCCCCTTCCATACGCGATAATTATGATTGTTGGAACAAATAACGGCGCAACAACCGACATTGGTGGTAATTATATTTTGCGTAATATAAAACCTGGCAAACACCAAATTTCGATTTCATACGTGGGTTATACTACTAAAGTAATTGATGTTACCGTTAAACCTGATAAAGTTACTGAGACCAATATTGTTTTGGAAATAACATCAGTTGAAGGTAAGGAAGTTGTCGTAACTGCACAAAGGATAGGACAGCAAAATGCCATTAATGAACAAATAAATTCCAGTTCAATTAAAAGTGTAGTTTCGTCGGACCGAATAAGAGAGAACCCAGACGCAAATATGGCGGAAGCGCTTGGACGATTGCCCGGCCTGTCTTTAATCAGGAGTGGTGGAGAAGGCGTCGGTATTGTAATTCGCGGCCTGTCTCCGAATTATAGTACCGTAAGTTTAAATGGTTTACAGTTACCGTCAACAAGCTACACAGATAGAAGCACCGGGATATCAGGAATTTCTCAATATATTTTGGAAGGAGCAGAAGTATTCAAGACAATAACTGCAGATATGGAAGGAAATTCTGTTGCCGGCGCAATTAATTTGACTTTAAGTCCTGCCCCCGATAGTTTGCATTATCATATACTTGCTCAGGGTGGCTATAACAGTTTAAACAAATACTGGGGTAATTATATTTTCCAGGGTGAAATAAGTAATCGTTTTCTGGATAGTCGTGCAGGTGTTAGGTTTAATATCGACGCTGAAAGAACCAACCGAAGCGTTCAAACCATGAGTGCTACGTACAATGTGACATCCAATTTTTATCATGGATTACAATATGAACCTGTGTATTTAAATACTGCATCATTGAATGATGTAATTAATATAAAGGATAAACAAGCTGCTACATTAATTTTAGATTGGAAATTTTCGCCGACTTCAAAAATATTATTATATAATTTGTTTTCGGTTAGCGGGGCTGATGTATCCTCTGTAGCCAAACAATTTGTTCCGCAACCTGCCGGTATGGTCGCATACAGTATGTCTCAGAATAATTTAGGTAAAAATCTTCTATACACAAGTTTATTAAGCGGGGACCATGCATTTAACTGGTTTAATATAGATTATGGTTTTGCATATTCCCAAACACATAATTACGTACCGAACCAAAGGACATGGCAATTTACCCTTTCAGATGCCTATGCAGACAGTAATAAGACTCAGCAGACTTTGAAACTGGAACCCAGCCAGGTTATTAGCTTAGCTAATGATAATAGTGATATTGCTTCACTTCAAAGGATACAATTAGTACAATTGGGTAATAATTCTAATGATATGATCCAGCGGGATATCACAGCTAATTTTAATATTAAGATACCATATAATCTGAGTGAAAACGTCAGTGGATTTTTTAAGACCGGAATTAAGTATAAAACAACAAATAGAAATGCAAGCTTTATTAATTCTACCCAAAATCCCAGCGTACAATTTGGTAGCGCGGCATCACAGAGCTTGCCTTGGGTAAGCCAGACAGGTGTCCGACTTAATGCTATTCCATTTTATGACCATATAAATTCTGATTTTTTAGGAGGCCAGTATAATTTCGGATGGTATCCCAATTTTAATCATTTGAATCAATTATGGGATTGGTGGAATAATTATTCCAATAATCTTTTGGCACAGGGCCCTGCTACAGTATTGGCTGCTGTAGGGCAATTTCAACAAATTGGCTTTGTCCCGGATTTTTATGCCAGTTCTGTTAACAATCAAGACATTAAGGAAAAATATATCGGAACTTATTTAATGAGTGAGTTAAATATGGGCAGCGCAGTAACTTTTACTCCAGGTGTAAGGTACGAAAAAGTAACGGATGATCTTATAGGTAATTATGTTTATGATCTTGCACAGGCTTATACTCTTAATTTTCCTAAAACATATCAAACTGCACAGCACAATGATGAATTCTTTTTACCTATGGTGAATTTAAAGATTAAGCCTGCTGACTGGACGCATTTAATGCTTTCATATACCAAAACATTAAGCAGACCTGATTATAGTTCAATTGTCCCAAATACATTTGTTCATAATACAACGCTTCCTTATTTATATCAGGCAGGTAACCCTGATTTGAAACCGGAACAATGGACCAGTTATGATTTACAGCTTGCAATCTACACTAACGAAATAGGCTTGTTTTCTTTAAATGGATTTTATAAAGAAGCTATGGATAAAATTTGGTCCAGATCATATACAAGAATTAAAGGAGATCCGGTTATACCAGGTTTTACCGATAATGACCAGGTTACAGTAATACAGACTGTTAATAATAAATACAAGACATATTTAAAGGGTATTGAAATTGAATGGCAGACTAATTTTTGGTATCTGCCAAACCCGTTGAATTATTTTACTCTTAATTTGAATTATACTTTAATCAGCACCGAAACGAAGTATCCCACTACCAGGACGTTTATGACCTATGTAAATAATGCACAGGGCAGACCAGTGCCTACTATTAATAGAGTTGACTCGATTGAAACGGATAAAATGCTAAACCAACCCAATAGTATTGCTAATATATCGCTTGGCTTTAATTATAAGGGATTAAATGCCTGGTTATCTTATCAGTTTAATGGAGCTACGCTTACAAACTGGAGCACGCAGCCGGAATTAGTCGGCATACAAAACAGCTTCCAAATGTGGGACCTTCAAATTGCCCAGGAATTACCTGTACCGGGCCTGTCTTTGATGTTTAATGTAGCTAACATTAATAACGAAGTGCAAAATTCGAGATTAATAGGCGATCCG
>JARLHB010000013.1 GCA_031292465.1 Ignavibacteriaceae bacterium | reverse complement strand
TTATATTCAGGTGTACCGTAAGATCTCTCGTGCATATCCCATGGCGATAAATAAAATCCGAATTTTAATCCGGCTTCCCGGCATGCCTTAGAAAGGTCCCTCGCAATATCTCCTTTGCCGTTTTGAAACGGTGTATTGGAAATATTAAGCTTTGTGTATTTTGTAGGCCATTGGCAAAAGCCGTCATGATGTTTGGCCACCAGTATTACCATTTTCATACCGGCATCTTTGAACACCTTAACCCATTGCTTTGCATCTAATTTCTTCGGGTTATACTTAGAAATGTCAATGTCTTTTTGTCCCCATTCCACCCGGTCAAATGTATTTATTCCGAAATGGACAAAAGCTGTAAACTCAAGCTTCTGCCAGTCATACTGAAGCTTGGAAGGATGAACGTTTGCAGCCTGTTTAACAATCTCATCAATAGACTCACCAGGTTTGATAATTGCAAAGTTGTCCGCAGAATCTTCAATTTTACTTTGACACGGAGTGGAAATATTAGCTATGGCAGTAATGAGCAAAATGATATTTACATAAGTAAAAAAATATTTAATCCGGCTTGTCATTTTCAGCCTTCCCAAAGTGTTTTAATGTTTAATTAATTTTTTCTCTAAAATATAGAGAAGTTTATTTATCACGAAAATTTTAAAGTCCATGCATATTTATTAGGGAGTTTGCTGCTCTGATCAGCAGGAAAATAAATTTCACACCCGCTTCCTTCTTTCCGCCATTCAGGTTTTATATCTGATCCCAGCAATTCAATATTTGCACCGGCTTTAGGGCAGAAATTTTCAAGCTTGATTTTATCAGGCAATGAATTCTCATTTTCATCAACCAGATAAATAGCATAAGTAGTGCCGTTCTTTAATTGTGTAAAGCAAACTTTGCCCTCTTTATACGGCGATACCGGATGGGAGCTATATATTGCTTCACTGTTAATTTTCATCCATGTGCCTATTTCTTTAAGCCTGTCGTAAGCTTCATCTTCATAATCGCCGTTAGAAGTCGGGGCTATATTTAATAAAAAGTTACCGCCCTTTGCAACAATATCAATAAGCAGATGTATTAATTTTCTTGCCGGTTTATATTCAAGGCCGGGTTCATAGGACCAGCTTGGCGTCATAGGCATGCAGGTTTCCCATGGATAGGGAAGCGTTTTATCCGGCACCTGATTTTCTGGTGTAAGATAATTTTGCTGTTGCCCGGGAACTGCACGGTCAACTACGATTAACCCCGGCTGTTTTATGCGTGAATTTTTTGCAATCAGCGGCATGTTTATATCCTGATTCTGAACCCTGTAATTATTATAATTAACATTTTTTCTTTCTTCAGCCAAATCGCTTTCTGAATAATTACGCACCCAGCAACCGTCTAACCACAGTATATCTATTTTACCGTAATTAGTCATTAATTCATCAATTTGGTTTTGAGTGAATTCAACAAATTTCTGCCAGCGTTCGGGATATTTATTAATATTATAATTAGCGTTACGGTCCGGTGTTGCAAATTTTTGCCACCAGAAATAGTCTGAATGCCAGTCGGGTTTGGAAAAATAAGCTCCCGTCATAAACCCTTTATTTCTGAATTCATCAAATACCTCTTTTGCTATATTAGCCCGCGGGCTTGAATGAAACGGGCATCCCTCATCAATTACTTTATAATCGGTATATTTGGAATCATACATGCAAAAACCGTCGTGGTGCTTTGTTGTAAAAACGACATACTTCATGCCTGCTTCAGCGGCTGCATCTGCCCATTTCTTAGGATTAAACCTGACCGGATTAAATGTGCTCTTTAAATTTTCGTATTGCCTTTTATATTCTGTATAATTTTCTATACTTCTTTTGCACCAGTCTTCATCTTCGGAACAAAGCGACCATGATTCCACGATGCCCCATTGGCTTGAAGGCGCCCAGTGCATTAAAAGTCCGAATTTTAAATTTTGCCATTCTTCCAGTTTTTTTAGCACTAAAGGATCGGTTTCAGGGTAATATTCTTTTAATGCTTTTTCAATTTCAACTGCGCCGGCGTGCAATGATTCTTTTTTTTCAACTTCACTCATTTTGTAAATCCAATTATTTCTTGTTGATAATTATTTTTTTATTCAACTACTATTTCATCCGTAAAAATCCATGCTTTTTCAGGATAACCCGGATGCCACCTGGGGCATGTTTTTATGTTTACTGCTTTTAATTTAATATACCGGGTTTTAACAGCGGCAAATTCAGCAGAAAATGTGTGTATAAATGCACCGTCTTTATTAAGCGGTTCAAAGTTCTGTATTGTAGAAATATTCCTGAAGTTATTGCCGTCGTCAGAAATACTTATTTCCAACTGTTGTGGAAGAAAAATCCATGACTGCATTATCTGTAAAAAATCCGCGCTGACTTTTTTAATTACAGTTGGCTGCTGAAGGTCCAGCACTGCTTCCATGTCTTCTCCCTCAAAACCAAGCCAGTTAAAATGATGATCTTCATCTCCGCGTAAGCCGTCTGTAAGAGTCTTCTCGCCATTCGCGGGATATTTTGCACTTGGCGCAGTAATAAATTTTACAGGCTTGAATAATCCAAGCGGATTTTGCATTGTCTTGGCTAACAGGGTATTATATCTTGCAACGTATGTATCGGCAGTTAATCTTTTTTCATTGATAAGAACATCTCCTGTGCTTTTACATTCAGTATAGAAGTTCGAAAGTAAGTTTATTATTTTGGGATTAGGTTTATAAACATTACCGGCGTTTATCATTATGCCGTTATCTCCAACTCCGATTACCTTAGCCTGCTCCAGCATTGCGTATTGAACAGGTAATAATGCAATTTTAACCCGTTCCAAATATTGAGGGCTGTCCGAAACAGAGTTGATTGCTTCTGTAAAAATGTTGTAATATTCCTTTAGAAATTCAGGCGCAAGGTAGTCTTTCATTGATTCTATCGGGCTGCTGTATATCCATAATTGCGCACCCGATTTATTTAAATTAGACGTCATTAAATCTATATAATTTCTTATATATTTGCCCGCACTTCCATAGTAGCCATTCAGAAAATCATTCATGAGTGAATCGACATCTAGATATGGATTCCAAAGAAGCTTAGCGAGTATATAAGTTCTCAACTCATTAAATTCAGCGCCCGGTGCCCCGCTGGCTCCCTGTTCAAATATCATTTTTACACCGTATCTGGCAAACAACTGTATGTTTGGCTGCAGCACCTGGAAGTTAGGGAAAGGGCTGACAAAATTTGTAAACTGAACAACATAGTCCCATAAATAAATATTATTTGTTAACTTCGACCAGTCGTGCAGGTCTTTTACAAATGATCCTTCTGAAGTATCAGCTTCAAGCGGTTTAGTTCTGTAGCATTCTATGGTGCATAACATTATATTAACATTTTTTTCAGGCTTTATTATTTTCGGGGCTTTCCGGGAGAACTCATAAGCAAGTGTTGAAATTATTTTATCGGGAAATTCTTTAGCAACCTTATTAACAAAATTTATTACAGAACCGGAAGGCGAGCCTTCGCGTTTATTTATCTTATTGCATTTATCACATTGACAATAAGAATAATTATCGTTCTGTGAAACAGACCAGATTTTTGCATTAGGATTTTCTTTCATCCTTCTTCTTAGTTCAGCAACAACAATCTTAAAGACATCCGGGTTGCTTAAACATGGCTGCTCCGGTACTCTTATCCCGTTCCTTAGAGCATAATATTCGGGATGCTTTTTAAAATATTTATCTGCTGGAAGAAGGGATTGCAGTGTATGAACATACATACCCCATGTTTTCCTGTCGTTTGAATCAACTAATTTGTGCCATTGGCAATATTCATCAATGCGGGATTCACTATACAATATATCCCTGTAATTAAATACGGGATTTTCTGCAATATTAATCTCAGGTAAAATAATTGAATCCTGTTTGGGGATTATCTTCACTTTTGAAGAGTACATCCTGCAGCCGAGGTATTTTTCAAGAAAAGTATAGACGGCATTTAACGTACCTTTGCCAGTTCCACCCGCAAAATAAATTTTATTGCCGGAAGTTTTAATAATATATCCGTCTTTGTCATGTATAGAAGAAAAATCAAGCTTCTCAGAATGCTGGTTTCTGCCAATAACAATTTCCTTGTCTGAAACAGGAGAACCACTATTTATAATTGGAATTTGAACGGTTGATATTTCCTTTATATAATTTTGTAATTCCGTTGCAGCAAGTGAATCCCAGTGAGATGCAGACGCTGAAAGTATAATTTTATATCCGCTGTTATTGTTTGATACAAGATTTATAGTTTGCGATTGTATATGCGCAACAGAAATAAATAATATTAGTAGTAATATTTTTTTTGTCATATTAAATTCCAATAATAAAAGAGACTCAAATCTGAACTCTATCCATATAAATAGTGGTTTGGCTTCCACCCCTACGGGAAAAGCCAAATGTCTTTTCTTTCTGAATCCCCGGCCTTCAGGCCGGGGCAATTAAATTATAATATCATGTGTTGCGGGTGTTTGTAATTTTATTCAACTTCTACTTCATCAATAAACAGCCAGGCATTTTGCCCTGCGCCTATATGCCAGTCAGGACATTTTTTAATACTTACTGCTTTTACTTTTATATATCTTGCAGACTGACTTCCAAATTCCGCGGGAAATTCTTTCTGCATTAATTCAGAAGTCTTTTGATTAATCTCGTAAGCAATTACTTTTTTATCATAGTAGTTAACTCCGTCTTTGGATAATGAGATTTCTACACTGGCCGGAAGGAATATCCATGAATTGGCATCCATGTAAAATTTTGGAGAAACTTTCGAAATTTCTTTCTCTTTTCCCAGGTCAATTACTCCTTCAAAATCAACGCCGTCATATCCCTGCCATAACCCGTCCCTGAAATTATCTGTTCCGCGAATGCCGTCAATAACAGAATTATCGCCGCTTGCCCGGTATTGCTCCGCGTATTTATTTAACAGGGTTATTTTTGCATTAAGCGCTTTATGGAAATCAAATGAAAGGCTGTATTCCTTTCCGACAGGAAGATTCCCTCTGAATGAGGAAATTCTAAGATTAACTGTTTTATCTGCGTGTATCGGAGTTGTATAAATAGTTGAAGCAGAATCCGGCTGGCTGCCATTTTCGGTATAACGAATATCTATACCGCTTTGGCCCGGAGTAACATTAATGACAAATTCATTTTTTACTTCATCATAAGAAGTTGAAAAAGAAATTGCTTTGGATTCAGTTCCATATTGAATTCCCATTGCCGTTAAGTCATCGTATGCTTTCTGAATCCGCGAATGAAATTCATCATAATTCTTTTCCTTAGGATTTGTCCAGAATACTTCCGATAAAGCAAGAATTCTTGGAAACAATTTACTGTCAACTGTCTTTTGCGGGGCATTTTCTGTCCATAAGTTAACCTCACCGCCAAGTACAAATTTTTTCTCACTGTCAGTCAATTCATTCGGAACCGGGTTAAAGGAATAAGCAATACGTAAATCAAGGTCTTCTGGATTTGCATTTAAATACGTATTCGTGGTAGGCGAACAGATTGTGTAATGTCTCAGTTTAGCTGCTTCAACAGCGCCCTGCATGCTCTGCCATGACTGTACAATAGTTCCCGGTGCAAGCCCTCCCTGTAAAATTTCATCCCAGCCAATTACCTCTTTGCCTTTTGAATAAAGATAATTGGATATGCGCTTTACAAAATAACTCTGAAGCTCTTTTTCGTCTTTAAGTCCTTCTGCTTTTATTCTTGCCTGGCATTTGGGACACTCTTTCCATCTGTCTTTAGGCACCTCATCACCGCCTATGTGAATATATTTACCGGGGAATAATGCAATTACTTCATCGAGGATATTTTCAAGAAAAGTAAAAGTGGAATCATTGCCGGCGCAGTAAACATCTTTTATCACTCCCCACATAGTTCCGACTTCAAACGGGCCGCCTGTACAGGAGTTTTCCGGATAAGATGCTAATGAGGCAAGACAATGCCCCGGCATTTCTATTTCAGGGACGATTGTAATAAACCGGCTTTGTGCATAGGCAACTATTTCTTTTATGTCTTCCTGAGTATAGTAGCCGCCATAAATTGAACCGTCTGCTTCTTTCCGCCATGCACCAACTTTAGTTAAGTTAGGATATTTTTTTATTTCTATTCTCCATCCCTGGTCATCGGTAAAATGCCAGTGCAGAACATTAAATTTATAGTATGCAAGTATATCGATATAACGTTTAATAAAATCTTTTGACATAAAATGCCGTGCACAGTCAAGATTTAATCCGCGCCACGTAAAAGCCGGGCTGTCTGCTATCTTACAGCACTGAATACTGATTGAATTATCCGTTTTCTTCCCTTTATCAGCTGCCGGTATTAGTTGAAACAGAGTCTGCATTGCCCGGAATAGCCCTTCTTCATCCGGAGCAGTAACTTTTATCATTCCGAGAGAAACAGTTAATTCGTAAGATTCTTTCCCGGCATTTTTCATCGAGCTATCTATTATATATATGATTTTATTTTCCGAGGAATTCTGAGAGTTTGAGTTTACATCCAACCCGGTAAGCATTTTAATGCCGGATATAAAATAATCTTTTAGATTACCGGCAGGACATTCAATTATTGTCCCTTTTGTAAGTAAGAAATTGCCCTCAAGCCACTCCACTTTTTGTGGATAAGGAATAAGCGGTGCCGCTTTGCCTTCTGCATGTATTTTGGACATATATGCAGAAATGCTTAAACAAAATATCATTGTCAAAAAAATTCTCATAATAATTTCCTTAAATTCGTTTTAATATCTTGTATTTTTCCGTTATGGATGTAAAAATGTTAATTAAAATAAATAATAGCCGGATAACCAGAGAAGGAAAATAGCAATGATAATTTTATTAAAAAATATTCATCATCTTCTTTGACGAAAATAATGGTTATTCCCACAAAAAGATAGTCGTAATACCCGATTATTTTAAAATAATCATTTACTTTTTTCAATAATAAAGTTATGTTTATTTTAGTAAAATAAAAACAATAAGAAAATCATTGTCAATGTAATAAGATCATAAACAGTATTTAAAGAAAAAATCTAATAATAAAAAATTCTTTAAGAGGTTCCTTCTTCTGAAAAATTAACAATAATACAATAGTTATTTCACCTAAAAGTATTAAGGATTAACATGAATTTAACCCCGATCGACTGGTTAATTGTAATTATCTGTATCTCAGTTCTATTCTTTTGCGTCCAATTAAGTAAAAAATTCGTTAAAAGCGTTGTAGACTTCCTTTCAGCCGGAAGGGCCGCAGGCCGGTATATGATTACAGTTTCGCAGGGAATGGCATTTATCGGAGCTATTACTATCGTGGGCCAGTGGGAGATGAACTATATAGCCGGATTTGTATTGCGCTGGTGGGAATTTATTATGGGGGGGGTACTGCTGGTAATGACTGTTTCCGGATGGGTAATATATCGATTCCGCCAGACAAGAGCTCTAACTATAGCACAGTTTCTTGAAATGCGTTATAGCAGAAACTTCAGGGTATTTGCCGGAATACTTGCTTTTGTTTCAGGGTTGTTAAACTTTGGTATTTTTCCTGCTGTAAGTGCAAGATTCATAATTTATTTTTGCGGGTTCCCGCTTACTTTTAAAC
>JARLHB010000012.1 GCA_031292465.1 Ignavibacteriaceae bacterium | reverse complement strand
TTTTTGTCTTTTTGTTTCTGTTTTTCGCTTATATGTACGTCTTCAACTTTTTCTTTAGTCTTTTCAGACTTTACTACTGAAGATTCCTGTAAGTATTCCCTTACAACTTTTCTTACTTCGGCATCTTCGCTTATCATTTCTGCTATAATATCTTTTGCGCCCTGCAAAGCTTCGGCTGCAGTTTTAACGCCCAGCTCTTCGTTAATAAATTCTGCAAACTTGTCTTCAATACTGCCTTCAAATTCAGGATTGCCGAGAATAAACAGGGCCAAAGGCTCAAGCCCCTTTGCTTTTGCAATAGTTCCGCGTGTTTTTCTTTTTGGTTTATAAGGCAGGTATAAATCTTCAAGTTCCTGAAGCTTTTCACACTGCATAATCTTTGCTTTTAATTCATCTGTAAGCTTGCCCTGTTCTTCAATGCTTTTAAGTATTGTATCCCGGCGTTCTTCAAGCAGAGTTAAGTAGTTTAGCCTGTCTTCAATTTGTCTTAGTACGTCTTCATCAAGTCCGCCCGTATGTTCTTTACGGTACCTTGCAATAAATGGAATAGTTGCGTCTTCTTGAAAAAGTTTAATTACAGAATCAACCTGTTCTGTCTTTATTGATAGTTCTTTTGCTATTATAATAGGAATATTCATAATTACCGTGAAATTCAATAATAAAAAATTAAATAAGAATTTTAAAGAAAGGACAAAGCAGACTCTTTTGCAACTTTACGCGATAAAAATTTTTGAGATATACTACAATTTATGGAAATGCTAATTTATTTGTAAAGACGGGGCATCAGTCACGGCGAGACCGTACCTCGACGGATGCCCCATCTAAACGGATTTGTTATTTAGATACATTTAATAATTGGCTTTACCATAAAAGTCAACGTCTTAATGCAGCTTGTTACAAAATACAAGGTTTTTTGAGACGGAGCATGCCCCGTCTCTACAATGAGATACAATCTGCCCGGGAAATGAATTGGTTATTTAACTCACACCTTCAAATCATGTGTCCCTTGCAGATTGAATTAGATACCTTTGTTAGATAATATAGATAAGCATACTTTTAGCATTCCATAAATTATAATAATCAGGAGGAATTATGAGAACAGGCTTGGGATTTTTTATTGTATTATCTATAATATTTTATGCAGGAATAACTATGGCCGGTAATATTTCCAAACAGGATGATAATTATATTGAAACATCAACTGTAACGTATGTTAGCGGGACGGATACAGTAAGCGCATATCTGGCTGTGCCAAAGGGGGAAGGGAAGTATCCGGCATTAATTGTTATACATGAATGGTGGGGATTAACTCCCTGGATGAAAAGCAACGCCGATTCATTTGCAAAAAAAGGCTATATAGCGCTTGCTGTAGATTTATACCGCGGCAAATCAACTTCCGATCCTAAAGAAGCGATGGAATTAGTTAAGAACTTTTCCAAAGACAGGGCCATTGTTGATTTAAAAGCAGCATACGATTATTTATCAAACCTTCAGAATGTAGATAATCAGAAAATAGGCTCTATAGGCTGGTGCTTTGGCGGGGGATATTCATTTCAGGCGGCATTAAATATTCCACAGCTTAAAATGTGCATTATAAATTACGGCACGGTTTCCTCCGATGAAGATGTAATAAGAAATATTCATTGCCCGGTGCTTTGCATTCACGGCGATGAAGATAAAGCCATTCCTCCCGACAGCATTAAGGCATTTGATAAAGCGGCAAAGAGCATTGGGCTTAATGTTGATGTTGAATTTTTCCCTGGAATGGGCCATGCATTTATGAATCCGGGTAACTCAGGCTATAAACAGGAAATTGTAGATATGGCATGGAAAGATATTTATGAATTTCTGGATAAGAATTTGAAAAATTGAAAATTGTCAGAGCTATCCTTGAAAAGAAAATTGCATTCCCATTCAACAAGGTTGTTTATCTTTGTATAATATTTTTAGTAATTTTACCCCATAACAATAAAAATCGGGAATCTGTTTATGGAAATGCAAAAATCAGAACGGCTTCTGTCCCTTGATGTTTTCAGGGGAATAACAATAGCAGGAATGATTTTAGTAAATAACCCGGGCGACTGGGCGCATGCCTATCCCGCTCTCAAGCATTCCGCCTGGAACGGCATTACGCCTACTGACTGGATTTTCCCATTCTTCCTTTTTATGGTTGGTGTGTCCGTTGCTTTCTCTTTATCAAAAAGAAAAGAAAGGGGGGACAATCAGACAAAATTGTTACTGCAAATTTTCAGAAGGACTGTAATCCTTTTCATCCTTGGTTTAATATCCTATGGATTCCCTCATTTCGATCTTGCCACACAAAGGATTCCCGGCGTACTGCAAAGAATTGCCGTCTGCTATTTTATTGCATCATTAATCTTCCTTAAAGCAAACACTAAAACTATTTCATATACTGCAGGCGCATTGCTTTTAATATATTGGGGATTGATGACGTTAATTCCCGTACCTGGCGTTGGCTATCCTAATCTTCAACCGACAACAAATTTAGCCGCATGGTTAGACCGGACAATTATAGGCGTTAACCATTTATGGCAGGGCACCAGGGTTTGGGACCCGGAAGGAATTTTAAGTACTGTCCCTTCAATTTCTTCGGCGCTTTTCGGAGTACTTGCAGGATGCTGGCTTAAAAGCAAAACGGACAACGCTGTAAAGGTTGTATGGATGTTTGTATTCGGTAACTTCGCTTTGCTTATTGCTGCTGTATGGGATATGTGGTTCCCGATAAACAAGGGCATCTGGACAAGCTCATTCGTAATGTTTACAAGCGGTATGGCGCTTCTGTTCCTTGGTATGTGCTATTGGCTTATTGATGTAAAAGGATATAAATGGTGGACAAAGCCATTCGTTGTTTACGGAACAAATGCAATTACAGTTTATTTTCTGTCTGAAATAGGAGCGATATTACTTGATTTAATTAAAGTTACCAATCCGGCCGGTAAACAAATAAGCTTAGGCAGCAGCCTGTATAATTCTCTTTTTACATGGTGGTTAAGCCCTTCAAACGCTTCGCTGGCATGGTCGATGTTATATGTTCTGTTCTGGTTAGGAATAGTCTGGATATTATATTCGAAAAGAATATTTATTAAAGTTTAACATTTTATTTAATTTAGCCATTATTTATTTTTTTGCAAAAATAATTTTGAGGTTAATATGGGATTTGAACGTACTGCAGGTATCCTGCTGCACCCGACATCATTACCGGGTAAATTCGGCATTGGCGATTTAGGCGATGAAGCATATAATTTTGTAAACTTTCTTGAAGCTGCCGGGCAAAAGCTGTGGCAGGTATTTCCGCTTGGCCCTACTGGTTATGGAGATTCACCTTATCAATGTTTCTCTGCATTTGCAGGCAATCCTTTACTTATAAGCCCGGAAAAACTTCACGAAAAAGGATTTTTAAAAGAAAGGGATTTAGACAGTATTCCTATTTCCGACCCTCACCAGATTGATTTCGGCCAGACTATAAACTATAAAAAAGAATTATTAAAAATTGCTTTTGAAAATTTCAGGAAGAATGACAACGGCATAAGGGCTTCATTTGATAAGTTCTGCAGCCTTAATAAAGACTGGCTTGATGATTATGCGTTTTTCATGGCAGCAAAAGATTATCACGGCGGACAGCTATGGACAACCTGGAATAAGGATTTGGTGCTTCGTAATGAATCCGCTTTGAAAACCTGGGAAGCAAAATTAGCGGATGATATTTTGTATTATAAATTCGTTCAGCATCAATTCTTCTCACAGTGGCACGACCTGAAAGCTTATGCGAATTCTAAAGGCATTAAAATAGTAGGCGATATGCCGATATTTGTAGCTTATGACAGCGCCGATTTATGGGCGCACAAAGAACTTTTTACCATTGATAAAGAAGGTAAGCTTGAAACTGTTGCCGGCGTACCGCCGGATTATTTCAGTGCGACCGGGCAGCTTTGGGGCAATCCTTTGTACCGCTGGAATGAAATGGAGAAGGATGATTTCAAATGGTGGAGGCAAAGGTTTGCAAATCTGCTTACAATTGTTGATATAATAAGGATAGATCATTTTCGCGGATTTGATGCGTATTGGGAAATTCCCGGCAATGCAACAACTGCCGTTAAGGGGCGCTGGGTTAAAGCCCCCGGTGAAAAATTATTTAATACCGTAAAAAAATATCTTGGCGACCTGCCTATTATTGCAGAAGACCTTGGTGTAATTACGAAATCTGTTGCTGCCCTTAGGGACGAATTTAATTTTCCCGGTATGAAGATCCTCCAGTTCGCTTTTGGAACCGGCATGGAAAGGAAATTCCTCCCGCATAATTACGTGCGCAACTGTATGGTGTTTACAGGCTCCCACGATAATGATACTACACGCGCGTATTTTGAAAAAGCAAAAACCGAAAACAACGATATTTATAAGCATACACAGGAGTATTTAAATTATTACGGTGATGACATAGTTAAGGAATTAATCAAAGCCGCTTATGCTTCTGTTGCTGACCTGGTTGTTATTCCTATGCAGGATGTATTAAATCTTGGCGGTGAAGCAAGGATGAATTTTCCCGGTAAGCTTGGCGGAAACTGGGGCTGGCGCTTTACCTGGAACCAGGTACCGCATGATCTTACTTCATATTATAAATGGCTCTCACAGCTTTATGAAAGGCCTCCTAAGCCTGAAGAAGTTGTTGAGATTGATGAGGAAAGTTAAGATACAGGTTGCAAGTTGCAGGTTCGCTTGATTCAAAAATATTATGTTTTTAAATATTAGTTAATTACAAAGAGGCATTACGCAACTCAAATGTAGGCCCTTGATTAATCTGCCTATCGGCAGACAGGTCAAAGACCTACAAGTAATTTATAATCTCATGTTACACAAAATCAATTTATTCTATAGTAAATTGGAAGTATATATTGGCGAAACAGCGCCTGCCTGCCGGTAGGCAAGTTTCGCCGTACAATTTTTAAAATGAAGATTTAAGAATCTGGCAGGAATCCCGGGAGTTAACGAAGAAAATTTATAAGCTTACTTCCCCCCAACTCTTCAAAAAAGATCTCGGCCTCAAGGATCAAGTTCAGCGCGCGTCTGTTTCTGTAATGACGAATATTGCTGAAGGTTTTGAACGTGAAAGTAACAATGAGTTTATAAAATTCCTTACATATTCAAAAGGCTTATGTGGTGAGGTAAGGTCGCTTCTTTATGTTGCATTGGATTTAGATTACATAAACCAGGCAGAATTTGATGAAAATTACTGTAAATCAATTTCAATCATTGCCCAAACTTCTAAGTTCAAACATATTTACAGTCAAGTATAAAAACTAAAACTAGAATCAGGTAACCTGACATAGGTTAACTGATAATAATTGAACTTGAAAATATAATAACCTGAGAACCTGAAAATAGAATAACCTGATAACTTGAAAGGATCCTATGCCTGAAGAAAAAAATCCATCCGTAGTTACATTCAAGCGCGAGCTAAGCCTGTTTGATTCAACAATGCTTGTGGTCGGCTCTATGATCGGTTCCGGGATTTTTATTGTAAGCGCGGATATTGCAAGAACAGTCGGCTCACCCGGTTACCTGCTGCTTGTATGGCTTATTACGGGAGCAATTACCATAACGGCAGCATTAAGTTACGGCGAACTTGCCGGAATGCTTCCACATGCAGGCGGACAGTACGTTTACCTGCGCGAAGCATATAACCCGTTAATAGGATTCCTTTACGGGTGGACGTTGTTTCTTGTTATCCAGACGGGCACTATTGCCGCAGTGGCTGTTGCTTTTGCCAAATATACAGGTGAAATAATTCCCTGGTTCAGCGAAAAAAATATTTTGATGAGTATTTTAGGATTAAAAATATCTGCTGCACAATTATTAGCCATCGTCAGTATAGTTCTTCTTACTTATACAAACTCGAAAGGGCTTCGTTTCGGTAAAATTATTCAGAATATTTTTACATCTACTAAAGCTATTGCGTTTATGGCTCTTATTATACTTGTAATCATAATAAGCAAAAACATCGGTTCATTAAGCGCTAATTTTTCTAACTTCTGGAACCCGAGCTGGACGCATACTTCGGGCGGAAAAATTATTTCCGTAGAACCTCTATCCGGCATGATGCTGCTCTCCGCAATAGGCGTTGCAATGGTCGGCTCTTTGTTTTCAAGCGATGCATGGAATAATATTACTTTTACTTCCGGTGAAGTTGTAAATCCCAAAAGGAATATTCCTCTAAGCTTGTTCCTCGGAACATTAATTGTAACAGTGCTGTATATAGCTGCTAATGTGGCATATATATTTATTCTTCCGATTAAAGGCAACCCCGATTCAGCAACTGTTGTTGGACGGGGGATACAGTTTGCGTTAAGCGACAGGGTAGCAACTGCTGCATCTTCAATGGTTTTTGGCCAGCCGGCTGTTATAATTATGGCTGTACTTATTATGGTTTCTACATTTGGCTGTAATAATGGACTAATCCTTTCCGGTGCAAGGGTTTATTATGCTATGGCTAAGGATAATTTATTCTTTAAGAGAACCGGGATATTAAATAAAAATTCCGTTCCCGGATTTGCATTAATTGTGCAGGCAGTTTGGGCAAGCCTTCTTTGTCTTTCCGGTACATACGGCAATCTGCTTGATTACGTAATATTTGCCGTACTCATTTTTTATATCTTAACTATAATAGGGCTGTTCATATTAAGAAAGAAACAGCCCTTGGCAGAGCGCCCTTATAAAGCCTGGGGATACCCTGTTGTTCCTGCATTATATATACTTTGCGCTTCTGCCATTTCTTTAGACCTTTTAATATTTAAGCCTATGTACACGTGGCCGGGAATGGTAATTGTCCTGCTCGGTATTCCGGTTTATTTTATTTGGAAGAAATTTTTGGCAAATAAACAGAAGTAAGAGTAATTTTAATATTATTTTTTTGCGGTGTTTTTAGTGCCTGAGAAAAATTCTATGCTGTAGCCGCAAATGAGATACAATTTACTTTATTTGCAGGAGTCCAAATGAATAAAGAGGGTTTTAAATATCGTTGGTTTGTAGCAGGAGATATAAACGGTTTCTTCGGCTTAATGGTTGATAATCTTACCGTCCTTTCTTTTTTAGCAGGTATTTTAGTTTTCGCTTTTAAATATCCTGCAGATATTGTCTTCGGAAAAATGTTCCCCGGTACGGCATTCGGTGTTTTATTCGGCGACCTGGTATATACGTGGATGGCTTTCAGGCTTGCTAAGAAAAACAAAACTTCAAATGTAACCGCTATGCCTTTAGGGCTTGACACTCCTTCCACTATCGGTATTACCTTAACTGTACTCGGGCCTGCTTTTATTTACCTTAAGGGCAAAGGGATGCCTGTATATGACGCCGCCATGATGACCTGGTATATTGGTATGGCAACTATGATTATAATTGGAATTTTTAAACTTATTTTTTCCTTTATCGGCGGCTGGGTTCAGAAGATAGTTCCGCAGGCAGGTTTGCTCGGCAGTCTTGCAGGTATTGGATTGGTGCTGATAGGTTTTATCCCACTTGTTGATATATTCGGGCTTCCTGTAATTGGAATGATTTCCCTCGGATTAATATTATATACACTTGTTGCAAAAATTAAATTGCCTAAAAATTTCCCCGGCGTATTTGCCGCAATAGTTTTAGGCACAGGGCTCTATTATATTTTAGCTCCCATGGGCCTTGTTGGCGGAAGTTTTACTCCACCTTCATTACAGCTTCATTTTGGTTTGCCTGTGCCAACTCTTGGCTTTATACATGGATTTACAGAAGCTTTGAAGTATTTACCCATCGCTTTGCCTTTTGCAATCCTTACAATAGTTGGCGGAATAAATGTTACTGAAAGCGCCAAAGTTGCTGGAGATGATTATAATACCAGGAATATTTTGCTTACAGAGGCATGTGCAACTCTTATAGCGGGACTTTGCGGAGGTGTGGCACAAACTACTCCTTATATCGGCCAGCCTGCATATAAAGATATGGGAAGCCGTTCCGGTTACACTGTACTTACCGGATTGTTTGTCGGTTTGGGCGGAGTGCTTGGATATGTATCATTCTTTGTTGAACTGATTCCGCGTGCAGTTCTTGCGCCTATATTAATTTTTGTTGCACTTGATATTATTGTCCAGGCATTCAGAGCTGTACCGCCGGAACATACAACTGCGGTAGCTTTTTCATTATTCCCCAATGTTGCAAGGCTTCTGCAAATTAAATTAAGCAATACGGATTTTATACCTCTTGATAAATTTAATGCGCTTATGACGGCTCCCGGAAAGATTTTACCTGAATTATTGGTAATAGTGGCTCTGGGAAACGGGTTTATTTTAACCGCAATGCTGTGGGGTGCTTTTGTTGCAAAGTTAATTGATAAAAAACTCCGGCAGGCTTCTGCATATTTAATGATAATGGCGGGTTTTACTTTCTTCGGAATAATACATTCCGTAATGCCGAACGGCGATGCATATCTGCCCTGGACTTTACAGGGAATACTAAGGCAGGTACCGTATCAGTTTACAGTTGCGTATGTTGTGCTTGCGTTAATGTTTTTTGCACTGTCTTATACTAAACAGAGCAGGGAAACAACAGTAATATCATAATAAAGATCAATTTACCTGTAGGTCTTTGATTAATCAAAGACCTACAGGTATTACATAAAAATCATGTTATAAAAAGTTATTCTGCAAACATTTTAAATTGCTCATACATTGCTGTTGCTGCTTCAAAATCAAATCTTGTCCGTATTAAATACGCCTGATCTCTTTTAGCCAACGGCAGCTCTTTTTCCCATTCCATGTTTGAATTCAACACATTATGATTGGAAATATCTTCTATCGCCCATGCCCCTATGCCGTCTTTTCTTGATTTCAAAACAAGGTAAACAGTTCCGTCTAATTGAAATTTTACCGCGTCATCAAACCATTTAATTTTATCTTTATCGCTTAACATAATTTAATTATAAGTTTTCTTTGTTTATTATCGAACAATTCCCGGTATTTTAAATGTTAGGGAAGTAAATAATTCAGGCTAATAATTCCTATCTGAAGGAATAGTAATAAAAAATTTTGTTCCTTTACCGGGTTCGCTTTCTGCCCATATTTTGCCTTTGTGCATATCAATCATTTCTTTACATAGCAATAAGCCTAATCCGGTACCTTCTTCATTCATTGTACCCTTTGTTGAAAAACTTTCTTCTATTTTAAATAGTTTTTGGACTTTTTCTTTACTCATTCCTACGCCGGTATCTTCAACGCTTATTTTTATTATATTGCCTAAATCTTCGGCTGCTATAAAAATATTGCCGCCGGGGTTTGTAAACTTTAACGAGTTAGAAACTATGTTTCTGATGATAGTTTGAAGCATATCCAAATCTGCTATTACGAATATTTTCCTGTCTATAGATGAATGGATTTTAATATCCTTCTTTTTTGCCGAATCTTCCATAAGAAATATAGTCGATTTTAACGCTTCAAAGAGGTTAAAGAAGTCCGTATTAAAAATTATTTTTCCGGTTTGAAGCCTTGCCCAGCGTAATAAATTTTCAAGAAGTATATAAGCGCCCTTGCTTAAGTTATTAATGCTTTTAACAAACTCCAGCTTTTCTTTTTCGGATAATGAGTCAAATTCATTTGATAACAAATCAGTGTAGCCAAGCAGCCCCTGGAACGGGCTTTTTAAATCATGCGCAATTATTGAAAAGAATTTATCCTTTGTAGCAATAAGCTCTTTAAGTTCATCATTCTTCTTCTTTATTTCTTCTTCGCTCTTTTTGCGTTCGGAAATATCCCGCATTGAGCCTTCTATACCTGCGTAATTCCCTTTCTCATCATAAATAATATGAGAACTGACCGAAACATAAACAGGATTGCCGAATATATTTTTCATCGTTACTTCAAAATCCATAACATATTCGTTTGCTGTAATTTTGTTTATCAATTGTTTTCTGTCTGCCGGGTCAAAGTAAATTATTGTTGCCGGCTGGCCGATTAATTCTTCTTTTGTATAACCTGTGAGCCTTTGAATTGAAGGGCTTATCTCAACCATTATGCCGTTTGCGTCTGTTTCATAAAAAACATCATTTATATATTCAAATATTTTTCTGTACTTTGTTTCACTTTTAAGAAGAGCTTCAAATGTTTTTTTTACTTCTGTAATATCCTGATTTGCACCGTAAGTTTTAATTACTTTCCCATTGCCGTCTCTTTCGGTTACGAATTGTACTATAATATTGCGAACCTGCCCGTCCCCACGAATAATTCTATGTTCTGACCGCCTTGTTACATTTTTAGTTTCATATAAGATAGCATTCCTGACCTCATTTGCAGCAATATTTACATCATCCGGGTATACAAACTTCTGTATATAAGCTTCGGGGGACATAATATAAGAGCCTTCTTTTTCAATGCTGGTGCCGTATAATTCGTAGAAATTATCATTAAAAATGAAGATATTATTAACAACATCATATTCCCAGTGGGCAAGTTTAACAAGTTCCATAGCAAGGGATATTTTTGTCTGGCTTTTAAGTAGCTCTAAGTTCAATCTTTGGTATTTGGTAACATCCCTGAAACTCCAAACCCTTCCTACCGGCTTCCTGCCTGCCATTTGAGGCTGGGATATCATTTCTATAATTCTGCCATCTTTTAGGATCAGCGTATCGAAGCTGCTTTCTTCAGGAGTTGAGTTAAGGATTTTTATCTTTGCACGGTAGTCTTCATAATTCTCTAACAGCCCGGAGATGTAACTTGCTAAATATTCAACCCCGTTTGAAGATAATGCTTCAGAAGAAAGCCCCCACATTGTTAAGAACTGCTTATTATGAATTTCAATTTTACCATTCAAATTAACCACAACAATGCCGTCAACAGTTGCATTAAGTGTAGCATTAAGAAGCGAGACATAATTCTTTAGTGAATCGCGCACATTTTTTTGGGCCGTAACATCACGGGCTACGCCTACAAATGCAACAGGATTATTGCTGTCATCTTTTACAATAGAAGTGAATAGCTTTATATAGAAACTGGTGCTGTCTTTTCTCTTATTCCACAGATAACCCGACCACCCGCCGTTTTCCATTGTTTTGGCTAATATGTTATTGTTTCCTTCCTGCTGTGGTTCGGGACGGACGATAGAAATTGGCTTACCTAATAGTTCTTTCTCATTATATCCGTAAGCATTTGCAAATGCCTTGTTGACAAAAATAAGATTATCGTGCATATCGGTTAAGCTTACATATTCGGAAATACTTTGTAAGACGTAAGCAAATAGTTTCAGCCTTTTTTCATTTTCCTTCCATTTAGTAACATCGGTTGTTATGGTTGCAATATTACCCTGGTTTGTCCGGAAAATAATTATATCTATATACCTGTCGAATTCCTGTGAGAAATATTCTACTTGTCTTGTAACACCATCAATTGCTACAAGATTGCTGGTATCCCTCCATAATTTTGAAATCGCTCTAAATACATTGTCTACTCTTTTACCTATAATATCATTAAGCTTAAGGCCGGTTGCCTTTTCAAAATATTCATTTACTTCAAGGAATACATAGTCATAAGGTTTGCCATTCTCATCATATAATATTTCAAAAAGGGCAAATGCCTTTTCCATTTGGCCAAACAAACCGGATTGTGCCAAATTGCTTAAGTTATTTATTTCATCAAACTTGTTTTTACCCGAGATCTGATTATTCAGGTGTGTATTTTCTTTTGAAGCAGCGCTTTCTTTAGCAGAGGTATTAACTTTTTCCCCGGGAGAGATGTCACTGGCCTGCTCTTTTATTCTAATGAATTTATCATTCAGCTTTTGTATTGAAGCTGCAAGTTTACAAAGTTCATCGTTATCAATATTCTTTAAATTGACTGTTGATATTTCTTTATTGATTTCATCATTCAATAAAGAATTTACAGTACGCGTCAATATTTCAATTAATTCGTGCATCTTAATCTAATTACCGTTTCTTACCGTTTGTAACTTAATGTCTTTTTTCAAATAATACTATCATATATTCGATTATTTTTGCCGTTTTTTACATATCTGTCCAAAACGCTATAATAAAAAGACCCCCTCCTGCGGAATAAATCTGCAGGAGTTATCTTTGCTTTGCGAAGAGAAAAGAGAAGGGTCAATGAATAACATAACACTTTTCAGTCAAATATTACAGCAGATAGAC
>JARLHB010000106.1 GCA_031292465.1 Ignavibacteriaceae bacterium | reverse complement strand
TTGTCTGCACATCCAACTTCCGGTTATTTTGTTGGGCCATATACAGTTTCCAACAGTTCCTTTGCTTCGCCAAATACAAATCCTTCTGTTACGGCAGACGGAACGGGCAGAGTTCATTTTGCATGGAGAGGATATGACCACAGCCAATATTACATATATGCTGTTTTTGCACGCAGTTTATCATGGCAGGGTTTCAACTGGTCTTCCCTGAATGAATTTACATATTATTATCCCTTTGATCAGCCTACAATATGCGGACATACGGATACCGACGGAGGAGCTTCGCTTTTATTCCATAGTAGCACAAACAATGTTTACAAAGTATATACTTCAAACGGAACAACCTGGGTGGGAACAGCAGGCAGTTATCCGGGATTACTTATAGGTAGCAATTCATTCAGCCCTGCGGTTATAAGTTCAGCCATTCCTACCCTCGTTCCTTATGTCTGGACAACCAACAGCGCAGCGCCATACGTAATTCCATTCCAGAAATACAATGAAGTAACCCACACTCTTGCTAAGGAAGATGCAAATGTACCGGGCAACAGCTCTAAAAAACCTGTTACTTTTACTGCTTCGCAGTCTGTTCTGCTTTCAAATTCTTCAGGCAATGATAAATATTTAATTAACTTTTCCGGTTTACAATTTAGTAAACAAAATACAGCATCATTGCCTGTAAGCCTGCTTGCAAATTCAGGAAGGAATAATTCATTAATCAGCCTTAATTCTGATAATACCGCAAATTCTGTTTCTTCATCGGACGGTTATATTTTAACAGGCAGTATTAAATATTCCGGCCAGACAACCGGCACAAGAATAAAAGTTGTTCTGATGGATACTGTTAACAACAATATAGTACAGCAGCTAACCGGCTTAACAATAAGTAATCCTGATGAACTTGATGCTGTAAATATACAAGTTCCGCTAAATAACGGAATTAACTTAAAAAATACAGCCGTAAAGTTTTTAATTAACGGCATTATTGATACATCATTCACCAGCACTCTTGTAAATACTTATTTTCTAAATGACAGTACAAATGTTCAGGTGAAACAAACTGCCGGACTTGCTGAGACGGTCCCAACAGAATACGCACTTAATCAGAATTATCCGAACCCGTTCAATCCTTCAACAGTAATAGAATATCAATTACCAAAAGAGGGGTATGTAACCCTAAAAGTTTTTGATATACTTGGCAGAGAGGTAAAAACCTTGGTAAATGGATATAAATCTCAGGGAAGATATTCGGTAAGTTTTGATGCTTCCAAATTTGCAAGCGGAATCTATATTTATGAGTTGAAATCAAATGATTTTAGTTCAATTAAAAAAATGATTTTAACCAAGTAAGCCTATAGTATTTTTATAGTTTGCATCTGTGCCGTTATGTCTTGCAGTCCGGCAAAGCAACTAACGGCACGGATAAATATATGTGAAACAATTAATCTGCTTCCAAATAAATTGCACCCTTTCTTACATTGCAGTTACATCAATTTATTGCTGCCCGTCCGCTTCTTTATTAAAGGATAATATTATTAACCTGGAATCAAATTCTTTTTTAATTAATTTGAGAAAAACGGCATAAAATTATATTTTATGCTATATTCAATATGGAAATATTTTCCATTTACATTTGATTGTAAATTTTGCGGGAGTAAAGCTAAAACTCTCAACCAAATTGGAAATCAACCATTTCAGGAGGTCTAATGAAAAAAGGTATGATTATCGGCCTTTCTATTGCAGGGGGAGTTTTATTATTTGTAATAATATTAATAATGTGGGGCGTAGGTATATATAATAATCTGGTTACGTTAAATGAGACCGTTAATCAAAGCTGGAGCCAGGTGGAGAACCAGTATCAGAGAAGGGCAGATCTCATTCCGAATTTAGTAAGTACCGTAAAAGGCTATGCAAATTTTGAAAAAAGCGTTCTTACACAGGTAACGGAAGCGCGTGCAAGCGTTGGCGGCGTAAAAATGACAAAAGAAATCCTTGACGATCCGGCAGCTTTTCAGAAATTCCAGGCGGCGCAGGGACAGTTAAGCGGCGCACTCTCCAGGCTGCTTGTTACCGTAGAAAATTATCCTGATTTAAAAGCCAATGAAAATTTCCTTCAGCTTCAGGCGCAATTGGAAGGGACTGAAAACAGGATCTCAGTTGAAAGACGAAGATTTAATGAAACTGTGCAAAGTTACAATACAACAATAAAAAGATTTCCAAATGTTGTGTTTGCAAACTTATTCGGGTTCAGGGATAAACAATATTTTAAAGCAACCGCAGGAGCTGAAACAGCGCCGAAGGTTGATTTTAACTAAATGAAAAAGCTGTTCCTTTTCCTATTTCTGATTTCTGTTAGTTTTGCCCAGCCGCAGATGCCGGAATTAAAAAGTTATGTCAATGATTTAACCGGCACTCTGAATGCGGACCAGTTAAATGTCCTGAATGACCGTTTAAAAACTTTTGACGATTCTACATCAAATCAACTGGTTGTACTAATTATCCCCACCCTAAATGATTATCCTCTTGAGGAGTATGCCAACGAAACAGCCCAAAAAAATAAAATCGGTACAAAAAAGAATGATAATGGGATACTGTTTTTAGTTGTTAAAGATGATAAAAAATTAAGGATTGAAGTCGGTTATGGTCTGGAGGGCGCATTACCGGATGCTCTTTCAAATTCCATAATCAGAAATGTTGTTGTACCGAGTTTTAAAAATGGAGACTACTACACGGGCATTTCCGGTGGAATAGATGCAATAATATCGGCAACTAAGGGGGAATATAAGGCAGAACCACAAAAACACTCAAGAAATTCCTTTTCAGGCCTGATAACATTAGCTATAATAATATTCTTCTTAATATCTTCAATCTTCCGCGGCGGCAGAAGAAGAGGCGGCGGATTGTTCTTCCCGGGCGGTTTCGGCGGGGGCGGTGGTTTCAGCAGCGGCGGCTTTGGCGGAGGAGGATTCGGCGGTGGAGGCTTTTCAGGCGGCGGCGGCGGTTTTGGCGGCGGCGGCTCCAGCGGCGGATGGTAATTTTGTGATTATTATCTAAATCCATTGACGTTTAGCAATTGTTTTAGTAAAATTATTAGCGGAATTATTAAAGATTTTCTTTCTATTACAAACTGTGAAATTTAATATAATTATTTTTTCTTCCCGTTCTACGGGACTATCTAACCGGATATAAAAAAGGAGAATGAATAAATGGCAATAATGATTACACAAGAATGCATCAATTGCGGTGCATGCGAGCCTGAATGTCCAAATACTGCAATTTATGAAGGCGGAGTTAACTGGGAATTAGCAGGTAAAACTTATGACTCAGAAGGTTCTGCACCATCCGGAGCTTCCGGATTTTTTTCTTCTGATTTCTTTTACATTGTCCCGGATAAATGTACTGAATGTAAAGGATTTCATGACGAACCTCAGTGCGCTTCTGTCTGCCCGGTAGATTGCTGCGTCCCGGATCCAAATCACGTTGAAGACGAAGCAACTCTTTTAGCCAGGAAAGAATATCTGGACGGTATCGGGAGATAAATTTGGTATTGTAACGTATTAAAAGGCATCATGTAGATGCCTTTTTTTATGCTAAAATGATAAAAATTCAAAATATTGAATACATCTTTAGGGGTTCAATTTAGAGAAATAGATTTTAATTTATTCTCACAATTGAAAAAGGAATCCTTCATTTGTCAGCACTTCAGCGGCCATAATCTACGAAATTCGAAATAACAGTGATTTCATTTCCTTTAAACTATGTAATATAATTTGGCATAGAATTAGAATAATTTTATAAGTAGGTGGTAAGATTTTTAAATGTATAAAATTTTAATAATTATTCAGTAATGAAAACAAGGAGATAAAAATGGCAATTAAAATTAATGAAGAATGTATTAATTGTGGCGCATGTGAACCTGAATGTCCAAATAATGCAATCTATGAAGGCGGAACAAGCTGGGAATTCGGCGGACAGACTTACGGAGAAGGCGATGCTGCTCCTTCAGGTGCTGCCGGTTTCTTTTCAAATGATAATTTTTATGTAGTACCTGATAAATGTACAGAGTGCAAAGGATTCCATGATGCACCTCAGTGCCAGGAAGTTTGTCCTGTTGACTGCTGTATTTCAGATCCTGATCATGTTGAAGATGAAGCTGCTCTTTTAGCCAAAAAAGAACATTTAGACGCTGTCGGCAGATAAGCTTGTTATAAAAACTTTGCAGGGCATCTTCGGGTGCCCTTTCTTATTTATATTCCATTATTCCTGTACTCTGTGAAACTAATCAAAAAAATCTTCCAATTTTCTTCCCGCTTTTAATTACATAACAATATTCTTTAACTTTGCAGCTAATACTGTTAATTGTTTTACCGGGATATTGTTTACGGTAAATTGAAGGTCATAGTTGTAATATGGCCCGGAAACAGCTTTTGCAATAGTCTGCATTACGGAAATAGGATACAAAATTCATGAAAAATTCAGATCCTTCTGAAATAGCCGAATTGGAAGGTTTTACAAATGTATGCCCTTTTGAAAGCCTTAAGGAAAAAACCGGGAAAAGATTTTTAGTGGATGATGTTGAAGTTGCAGTGTTCAGAACAGGCGGTGAAGTTTATGCTGTAAGCAATATTTGCCCGCATCAGCATACGGCATTGATATATGACGGGTTTATTGAGGACGGGTGCGTGGTTTGTCCTGCTCACGGCTGGATGTTTAATTTACAGACAGGCAGGCTGCCTTCAGGCAGCAGAGGATTGGACTCTTATCCTGCTAAGGTAATAGACGGGAATGTATTTATAAAAGTATTAAAAAAAGAATTTAACTGGTAAAATTACGGGTAAAACAAAAAACCATTCCTTTATTTTAATGAAAATTACAAACGATATAGTTATTCAAAAAGCCAAAGAAATTGGTTTTAGCCTTGTTGGCTTTGCAAAAGCAGATAAGCTAAATGAAGAGATAAACAACCTGGAAGAATGGCTGTCCAAAGGATTTCATGGGGAAATGGGATACATGGAAAAGAATGTAGTAAAACGAAAAGAAGTAGGAAATATTTTACCGGGAGCTAAAAGCGTTATCTCACTTGCTGTAAATTATTATAATGGTATGAAACATTCAGGCCGGGAAGATTATGGAAAAATTTCCAGATATGCATGGGGTTCTGATTATCATTTAGTAATTTGGGATATGCTTTCATTACTTGAAGCCAAATTAAAAAAAATAGATTCTTCCTTTGAATCCAAATCATATGTGGATACGGGGCCGGTAATGGATAAAGTTTGGGCAGTTAAATCAGGAATAGGCTGGCAGGGCAAGCATACTAATGTAATAAGTAAAGAGTATGGAAGCTGGATTTTTCTTTCTGAAATAATTACAAATTATGAATTTGAGTATTCTAATCCCATGCCGGATTTTTGCGGAACGTGTACTGCATGTATTGATGCCTGTCCGACACAAGCTATAGTTGATGAATATATTGTAGATGCGAACAAATGTATTTCTTATCTGACAATAGAAAATAAAAATGAAATACCGGAAGAATTCAGAGATAAATTTGACAATTGGATTTTCGGATGCGATATATGCCAGGATGTATGTCCGTGGAATGTAAAATTCTCGGAAACTGCTGCGAATAAAGAATTCTATCCTGCCGGCGGCTATGTTGAATTTCCATTAACTGAAGCCGTAAATATGGACGAAGAAGAATTCAAAAAAAGATTTGAAAGAAGCCCCATAAAGCGTACAAAATTAAAGGGCTTAAAACGCAACGCAGAGTTTTTAATGAAAACAGGAATTCGTAGAATATTAAAGGGCAATTCACGCTGATATTTTATTTGAATCTTTAATGAAAAAAATGAATCAAATGATTATAAAATAGATTAATTTAGGCAGTTTTATAATTGTTTGTTTTACAGGTTTGTAGAGTTTTATTGAAAAAATATATTTGAAATATGGAGAAAATATGTCTGTTGAAAATCATCATAAAGTAATAATAATCGGTTCTGGTCCGGCAGGCTTTACTGCGGGGTTATATACAGGAAGGGCAAACCTGAATCCAGTTATTTTTGAAGGAATGCAGCCGGGCGGCCAGTTGACGATTACTACTGAAATTGAAAACTACCCCGGATTTGAAACCGGTATTATGGGGCCGGAATTAATGGAAGTTATGCGGAAGCAGGCGCACAGGTTTGGAGCTAAATCAATTTATAAAGAAGTAACGGAAGTAGATTTTTCCAAACGCCCGTTTGTTGTTAAGACTTATGATGAAGTTCATACAGCGGACGCTGTTATAGTTTCAACAGGCGCTTCGGCACGTCTTCTCGGCATAGAATCCGAAAAGAAATTTATGGGATATGGAGTTTCGGCATGTGCAACATGCGACGGGTTCTTCTTTAAAAATCAGAAAATATTTGTTGTTGGCGGCGGCGATACTGCAATGGAAGAAGCTAATTACCTTACCAAGTTTGCTTCGGAAGTTACGATTGTACACAGGCGTGATGAATTCCGCGCTTCAAAAATTATGACTGACAGGGTAAAGAAAAATCCAAAAATTAAATTTCTTACAAGCAAGGTAATAAAAGAAATTCAGGGCAAAGATGAAAACGGAAGAAAAACAATGACCGGAGCCATTCTTGAAGATACAAAGGATCACTCAACAATTCAGGTTGATGTGGACGGTATATTCGTAGCAATAGGGCATAAACCAAATACTGAGTTGTTTAAGGGCGTACTGGATATGGATGAAACCGGGTACTTAATAGTAAAACCGGGCTCTACTTATACAAACATACCCGGTATATTTGCCGCAGGCGATGTTGCTGATAAAACATACAGGCAGGCAGTTTCAGCTGCAGGGACAGGTTGTATGGCAGCTATTGATGCGGAAAGATGGCTGGAAGCCCAGGAATGACGTAAGGACAGGTTTTATAACCTGTCCTATTTTATTTATGGCAATTTCTTATTTACAAGCTCAGATGAGCATTCAATACGGGCAGGACTTTTAGTCCTGCAGCATTATTATTTGCAATATTTATCAAACCGATTTGTACGCCCTCCAACTCTTCTGCAGA
>JARLHB010000011.1 GCA_031292465.1 Ignavibacteriaceae bacterium | reverse complement strand
CCTGTAACAGGGTCACCGGGAAAAACAAACTTGGTTTTGTTTCCCCACGGATCCTGAAAAGGCTGGCCTGATGCACCGTACTCACCATTGAAGAAGTTATAGAATTGATTTGCCCCCTGTACATTGGCAAACGGAGGATCGCCAAAACCATTTGAGCCGCTGATGAAAAAGTATGAAGCTGTCATAGAAAGATTTTTTTTACCCGGGACGTATCTTCCGCCAACAAATGCAGTATCGCCGGATTTTCCGGAAACAACCGGACCCTGGATAAGATAAAATCCTACAGTAGGAGGCGATGAATAAACAGCATCTACGGGGTAACCATTATAAGCGTATATTAGCGACAAAGTAGAATCGGAACCGCAATAATCATCTGTTGATGATCCAAGATCCGTATCCACCCAAAGTGATATAAAAGTGCTGTCAAAAGTATAATTCTGATTTCCCTTATTAATTATTTTGTATTTTTTAAAATAAGTGTCATTTAAAGCTCCATCCAGCTTATAAGCCCAAACAGTTGTTTGCAATTCAATTCCAAGAGGAGCTGTACCAAGCAGATTATTTACTAAAGAAGAATTCATATCATTACAAACATACCAGATCGTCTGATCTGCACCCGGAACACCGGGAATATCAGTACCCGGTTCATAAACGCCATCCTTATTAACGTCAGTGTAAGGCGCACCTTCATTGGCAGGCCATTCATTCCAGTCCTTTTCATATTGAGTCCTTAGAGTTGCAGCGTCACTGTGTTCATAAGCTGCATCCTGGGTTAAATCTACATCAGGGCCTCCCGGGTAAACATCCGGCCGTACACGGAAAGCATGGTATTTAGCAAGAGCAGGATCATCTGCTGTACCATCCGGTTTAATTATCCCTGCCTGCAAACCTGAACTATATTCAGCGCCCCCAACTCTTACCTGAGGGTCATTCGCTACAAAAGCGCCCCACAGAATACCCTCTGTATAAACTGCTGTGTTTCCGCTTCCTTTAGGATATTCTAATGATGCTGACGATTTCCCATTATTATAAACAGGCGTAAAAATATTATTAATATCAAGATAAGTTACCGCATCATTTGAAAGAATTTTTTGAAGCTTTTGTTTATTCTTAACTGTATTGTCTTTTGAATAAATGTTTACACAAAGCAATACAGTTATACAAAACAGTAAAATAGTACGCATAGCATAACCCTTTCCCTATTGTTATTGATTCTGCAGAAATTAATTTAGCATCGCCGAAATTTCGTTTGCAAAGTATATCAGTACGTTTCAGTAATACCGGAACTATTTCATTATGAATAATAGAAAATAGACTTACATACTAAATCTGCAGATCCTGCCCTTACTAAATAATTTTAGTATGAAAGGAGCAGGTTAAATTTTAAATTCTTTGGAAAGAGATAAATTCATGCAATTGGGACAAAAACATTAGTATATTTTACCATCTTCCTATTATTATTACACACTAATTAACACTACAGTAGTGAATTTAAAATTTAATTTTTATCAATGATAAACATTAAATCATCAATTACTCTTTATAATACAAATTCGCCGGAGATGGAATGTTCGGGATGAATGGAAGGGAAACTGCAATATTTTTCACCCCGCTATATTTTGCATATCAAATCTTCAAAATATTAGGGTTAAAATCAATGAATATTTATAATTTATTTATGTGATATTATACATGCAAATTATTATTAAATGCAATAAGGCATAGTAATAATTATTGTTCCGGTTTGTTGCAATTGCATGGTTAATTTATTTCATTTATTATTGATCTAAATAAATTTTTAGCACAGGATATTATTTTCAACATGTTTTATATAATAGAGCAGGAGATATTTAATGCGATCTGATTTAATTAAAAAAGGCTTCGACAAAGCTCCGCACAGAAGTTTATTAAAGGCTACAGGAATTATTAAAAGCGATGAGGATTTTAATAAACCGTTTATAGGCGTTTGCAATTCATATATAGATTTAATTCCGGGCCACGTACATCTTCAGGAATTCGGGAAAATTGTAAAAGAAGCAATACGCAATGCAGGCGGCGTGCCGTTTGAGTTTAATACTATAGGCGTTGATGACGGTATAGCAATGGGACATATCGGTATGCGCTACTCTCTTGCAAGCCGTGAGTTAATTGCAGACAGCGTTGAGACCGTTGCAGAAGCACACCGATTAGACGGCTTAGTCTGCATTCCTAACTGCGATAAGATCGTACCCGGGATGCTTATGGCCGCAGTACGCATTAACATACCTACTATATTTATTTCCGGCGGACCTATGAAAGCGGGCGTATTGCCTTCTACCGGCGAAAAAGCTGATCTTATCTCCATCTTTGAAGGTGTTGGCAAATTTTCAACGGGACAGATAAACGAAAAGCAGTTAAAAGAACTTGAGGATTTTAGCTGCCCTACATGCGGTTCATGTTCGGGAATGTTTACCGCAAACTCCATGAACTGTTTAATGGAAGCGCTTGGAATGGCTTTGCCGGGCAACGGAACTATACTGGCAGTTGATCCAAGGCGGCATGAACTTGCAAAACAAACTGCCGGAAGAATCCTGGATCTGATTAAATCGGATTTAAAGCCAAGGGATATTATTACGCGAGAAACGATTATGAATGCGCTTGCGCTTGATATGGGAATGGGCGGAAGCACAAATACAGTGCTCCACACTCTTGCTGTTGCTACCGAAGCGGGTATTGATATAGACCTGAATGAAATTAATAGTCTGTCTAAGAGAACTCCGTACATTTGCAAAGTTTCCCCTGCTACCAAACTTGTGCATATTGAAGATGTTGATAAAGCCGGAGGCGTTTCGGCAATATTAAATGAGCTTTCCAAAGTGGACGCGCTGCTTGATCTTACAAGGCCGACTGTAACCGGCAAAACTTTAGGCGAAAATATTAAACAATCTGATGTAAAAGACAGAAGCGTTATTAAAAGCATAGATGCACCGTACAGAAAATCAGGCGGACTTTCCATACTTTTCGGTAACTTAGCACCCAAAGGCGCGGTTATTAAAAGCGGCGCGGTTGAAGAAAAGATGCTTGTATTCAAAGGCCCGGCTGTTGTGTTTAATTCGCAGGATGAAACTACGGAAGGCATTAGAAACGGCAAAGTTAAAGAAGGCTGCGTAGTGGTAATAAGATACGAAGGCCCCAAAGGCGGTCCCGGTATGCCTGAAATGCTTGCCCCTACAAGCGAAATTATGGGCATGGGACTCGGCGATAAAGTAGCCCTAATTACAGACGGAAGATTTTCCGGCGGTACTCGCGGCGCATGCATAGGACACGTATCACCAGAAGCGGCTGAAATGGGGCCGATAGCTGCGCTTAAAAACGGCGATATTATTTCTATCGATATCCCCAACAACTCGCTTAACGTTGAATTAACTGACGAAGAAATACAGACAAGACTTAATGCCCTGCCTGCATTTAAGCCGAAAATATCCAAAGGATATTTAGCACGGTATTCAAGAATGGTCACATCCGCAAATACCGGCGCTGTGCTGGCTTTGCCTGATTAAATTTTTACGAACGCTTTATAAATATAAAGCCTCACAGCTAAATGTTGTGAGGTTTTTTTATTTATTACACAATAACAACAATTCTAGTTTTCAACATACTTATTTGATTTCTTATCAATATCCCATAAATAATAAATATAATCTATCTCTTCTTCAGAAATCAATGAGTATTTAGATTCATTTTGAGCTTTTAGAAGTTTGTCCAAAATACATAATCTTGTTTCAAGGGTAAATGGTCCTAATCCATATATCCCATTTCTTCTATGCTTACAGCGGAAATCAGTTTTATCTCTAATTGAGATTAGCCAATCCCGAAAATTCATTAAAGGTATTAAATTAGTATACCCCGCATCAATTAAATTTTTAATAGCTTTATCTTTACGAACGACTGTACAAGTCCAACATCCGAATCGTCCGCCCAACTTATTTTCATTTTCATTTTTTACCAATGTATAATATTTTTTGAGTTTTCTACCATCAATACTTTTAGGTAATGAATCATCTAATATTACTTCCCATACATTACTTTCATTAAAATTCAAAATTGGTGAGAATATTTTAGCTTGTTTATAATTGCTTTGTTTAAAATAATAGATATTTTCTAAATAATGCTTTAATATCACCTTATCTCTCTCTACACTTTCTCCCTTTCTGACACCTAATAATATTATATTCTCATAAGAATGATTTTTAATAAATGTTTGTATCGGTATAACACGTAATTTATCAGTACACCATCTGAAAATATTTGTTGGAGGTGGATATCCTCTACCTATAACTTTAACAAAATACCGATCACTAATTTTTGGTGATAATTTAATACAATTGAAAGGTAATTTATATTCTTTTGCCTCTTTTCTCAGTATTTTAAAAGTATTATCCACTAACTTAGCCATTATAGGAATCTCAACACCAGTATCACAATATACGACATTAATTTTTTTTTCTTTTTTCTTTGTAGTAAGCATCGCTTGAAATGTTAATTTTAATAGTGCTGAAGAATCTTTTCCTCCGCTAAAACCAATGGACCAATTTAAATTATCTTTAAGATATTCTTGCCGAATTAATTTAATAGTATTATTTGCTATATAATTTATCATCTAGACATTCTCTAATTTTTCAAACAATTCTTTTTTGTGGATACCAACAATGACTTGCAATTGTTCATTACTTAAGGCAATATGTCTTTTTAATAAGAGATGTGTCATTATAAATGAAATGAAAGAAGTAATCAGAAGGGTAAAGAGTAAGGCCTTATTATAAAGCGTAAAGAATAAAAACAATTTTATATCAATTATTATACTTGAGATAGAACAAATTATTGTTAAATCTATAAAACTAGTCCACAATAATCCATTCATTCTGACACTGTTTGCTTTTTCTTTTAATGATTGATCATTATCTACGAAGCTATAAAATATATTGAGTAATCGCCTTTGATCTTTTAAATAATTGATTTCGCTTTCATCAAATTTCCCATTAAATGGATTTAATAAAGAATCCTGTATATTATCTTGGACAGGTTTAAGAAATGGTTCCCAGAACCACATTCTTATTTTTGTAATATAGTAAATTGCTCCAAACAATAATGTTAAAAATAGATATACTATATTGAAAAGATTAAGTTTTAATAATTCGTTGTAATTATTTATTAATTCTTTACAAGAATTTGGAAAGATGAAGAATATTACTACGAAAATAAAAATACCCGGAATTATTAATCTGTACCTTTTTAAAGAAGTTAGATTCATTTTATTACTCTATACTATTATTTTAATATATTTGCAATTATCTATCTATAGTAAAAGAGGTGGATTCCATCCCGAAAGTTTTCGGGATGGAAGACGGAGGATTCGGCATTGTGCACAATACAAAATACTATTTACAGTAATCAGAGTTTCTCCACCACTCAGTCCATTCTTTTGCTGTATTAAGATTTAATGACAAAGAGCTCTTTAAATAACTTATCGCTTTATGTTTTTCTTCTTTTGTACCCACCCATAATAGGTTAATCAGATTTTCATAAATAATGGGTTTCGAATAATTTTGTATATACTCATTATACCCTTTTGCCCTTAACTTTGGCGTGGCACCCTGAGAAAACCATATTTTTGTATCCAATAATCTATAGTATAAGGTATTTTCATAAAAGCCTGCTTCGGGATATTCTAAATTTTCAAACCTGTTTATACATTTTTTAATAATGCTTAAATTTATAATTTCATCAGCAAAGTTTATTCTATTATTAGCTCTCCAGTTTATCCATTTATCTATTGCTTTATTAACTGAGACAGAATCATTGTTATTGATATTTTCAAATTCACTACCGGAAATAATAGATAAATAATCAAGCCAGCCGGCATTAATTGCCCTGTTAAACTCACTTTTCAAATTTTTATAATTACTGGTTTTGTCTAAATAACAATTCACTAAATTCTCGCTCAAAATTTGTGAAATGTGAGGCTGTCTGATGTTTTTATCAAAAAGTACTAATGAGGCATCTGTAGATTGCGGTTGAACATCTTTAGGTATTGCAGCCCCGTTAAAGATCGAATTCTCTATAGCGTAATTTTTGTTTGTAAATTTATACATATCATTTAACAAGTAATTATTCCAGATAGATACCTGATCTATGCTGTAACACCCGCCCTTATCTTTAAAGTATTTTGACAGGTAATATCCTAAATAAAACCCCTGGTCCTTATTATTCGGTAACTTTTGTGTCTTGATTGTAATTAAATGCGCACCGCCATAAAATACAATTGCCTTTGCAGATGAATCATTTTCAAGCAAATTTATTATCTTTGCAGATGAATATTCATCACGTTCACTAATAAAGTATTTATCCCTCTTTTCTGCCGACCAGTCATTTAAATCTATTATTTTTTCCGGCCCATAAATCTTAAATGATATTTTGTTGTTGTCGGATAGATTATTATTTAT
>JARLHB010000105.1 GCA_031292465.1 Ignavibacteriaceae bacterium | reverse complement strand
TTAAAGAAATAGATAACGAACCCAGGGTAGAAAAGCAAAACGGCATTTCGTACTTCTTGCAAATCTGTGCAACAGCAAAATCCCAGCAAATAATTCTGTCAATTCCAGCCGACTTAGCAGCGGAAATAATTCTATCAAGCTCTTCAATTTCTTCTTCATAAACAATTGTATTAACGGTAAGATATGTCTTAACATTCTTTTCTTTGCACAGTCCGGCTATCTGCGGCAGCTCATCAATTGTAAAGTTAGCGGCTTTAGCGCGCATATTTAGTTTATCTATTCCAAAATAAACTGCATCGGCGCCGGCATTAATAGCCGCATGCAGCATCGTCCAGTCGCCTGCCGGGCTCATCAGTTCCGGTTTATTGCATCGTATCGTTTGTGTTTTATCATTCAACATTACTATTCATTTTCCAATCATTTCATTACAAAATAAAAGCCGGCATTTGTCTTATGCTTTTTCTTCCCATACTTTACTTATCTCAACTATAAGTTTAACTACAAGCTCCATATCCTGTATAGCAACCCATTCTAATTTTGAATGGAAGCTATGCTCGCCTGCAAAAATATTCGGAGTCGGAAGGCCCATAAAAGATAACCTTGAGCCGTCTGTACCGCCGCGTATCGGGCTTAATATAGGCTTTATATTCAGCCTCTTCATTCCCTCAATTGCATTGTCCATAACCCACGGGTAATTATCCAATACTTCTTTCATGTTACGGTACTGCTCAATCGCTTCAAATTCCAGCCTGGCGCCGGGATACTGCTGAACAGTTTTTTCTGCAAGCTGCTTCAGCAAATCTTCATATTCTTTTAATTTCGGAGTATCAAAATCCCTGATAATAAACTTTACAGTAGTTAATTCTTCCGTACCATTAAAATTTGTACAGTGCACATAACCGTCTCGTCCGTCTGTAGTTTCCGGCGACAGTTTGTCTTTTGGCAAACTTTCCATAAAAGCTGAAGCTACGCGTACCGAATTAACCATTTTGCCTTTTGCATACCCGGGATGAATATTTTTACCGTGGAATTTTATAACAACAGCATCAGCGCTGAATGTTTCCGATTCAATTTCTCCGCGGCTTGAACCATCGACTGTATATGCGTATTTGGCATTTAATTTTTCTAAACTAATTTTCTCAGTCCCTCTCCCTGTTTCTTCATCAGGCGTAAAACAGACTTTTATGGTGCCATGTTTTATTTCCGGATGAGTAATTAAATAATTTACTGCATCCACTATTTCCGCAACACCGGATTTATTATCAGCCCCAAGCAGCGTAGTGCCGTCTGTAGTGATAATATCGAAGCCCTTCATATCCAGCAGTTCAGGATTGTCGCTAACCTTAATTACCTGATTAGGATCATTCGGCAGCTTTATATCGCCGCCCTGATAATCTTTATGTATAATAGGATTAACATTAGCGCCTGTTACTGCCGGGGAAGTATCTACATGCGAGATAAATGCAATAGTAGGAACATCTTTAGCCGTATTGCCCGGAACAGTAGCCATAACATAACCCCATTCGTCCATAACAGCATCTTTCAAACCTAAGCTTTTTAATTCTTCGCTTAAATATTTTGAAAGATTTTTCTGTTTTTCCGTGCTGGGAAAACTTGTTGATTCCTCATCCGACTGGGTATCAATTTTAACGTATTTTAAAAATCTGTCAACAACCGTAAACTTATATTTATCGTCAAACATATATGCCTCATATTAAAAGGTTAATATTAAAATTTATTTATTATAAAATTTTTCTTACTTAATTCTTGTAACTTCCACTCTCCGGTTTTTCATTCTGCCTTCCTCATTGGAATTGGTTGCAATAGGAGAAGCTTTTCCAAGCCCTACAACCAGAAAGCGCTTTTTACTAATTCCTCTTGAAATGAAATAGTTTAATACCGCATTAGCACGTGCCAGCGAAATTGATCTACTTGATTTATCAGAAGATTTATTATCGGTAAACCCTGCAATCTTCCAGCGGGATGCAGATTGCTCTTTCATAATTTTTAATAACTTATCAAGTTCTATATAAGCCGAGGGGAGTAGCTTTGTTTTTCCCGGCATAAAATAAGTTTCAACATTTAATGTAATCTTATTGAATCCGGTTTCTTCAACAGGTTTTTCTGCAGGGACCTGGACTTTGTCCTCAACTTCTTTAATAGGACAACCCGAAGAGTCTACCTTAATACCCGGTACAGTATTAGGACATTTATCAAGATAATCAGGTACGCCATCATGATCAGAATCCAGCGGACATCCGTCTTTATCTACCTGCACTCCTGAAGGTGTATTAGGACATTTATCAAGGTAATCCGGTACTCCGTCGCCATCGGAATCCAAAGGACAGCCAAGTTCATCCACTCTTACGCCTGCGGGAGTATTCGGGCATACATCTTTATAATCCGGGACACCATCGCCATCCGAATCCAAAGGACAGCCGTCTCTATCAACAGGAGCGCCTTTAGGAGTATTCGGACATTTATCAATATAATCCGGCACTCCGTCGCCATCCGAGTCAAGCGGGCAGCCACGTGCATCAACAGTAATACCGGAAGGAGTATTCGGACAAATGTCTTTTGAATCAGGTACGCCATCACCGTCGCTGTCAAAATCGCCAAAGAGCGAAAAAGATATTCCTACATTAGCGAAGTAGAAATAATCATTGTTGACACCTATTGCTTTGTCATCTAAATAATCATTCGGGCTAAGCTGAACACCGCCGCTCAGGTTTAAACTTAAATTCTTTGTAACTAAAAATCTAAAACCCAGCTCACCGTTATAATCAATTTCATATTTCTTGTAAACATGGTTTAAATTATTGGTAAGCCTTACTCCATTATTTCCATATGGATCAAACCACAAATAAGAAGCTCCAAGAAATACATACGGCACAACAACATCATTAATATTTAAGGCATAGACTAAACCACTGCCCAGGAATTTCATTTTAGTTCTAAAAATATCCGGCATCATAGCCACATCTTTACCGGCAATATATCCACCGCCGCCAAAACCTCTTATGCCAATTGAACTTTTTGAATAAGCGGGGAAAAAATATTCAAGAGATGCTCTGCCAAAATAATCAGGCCTAATGCCTGTATAGTCTGTTCTTCCAATTGTTGGCCCCCCGTCAACAGTAAGCACAGCAGCACCTGAAAATGCGTTATATTTCCTTCCATCCTGCTGCGACAAACCAATCTCTGAAACGAACAATAATATTAAAATCGCTCTTAAAATGGTCTGCATTTTTTCCTATATAAATAATAAAAGATGGTATAATTTAAGCTAATTTTGAGCTTTTCACAAAGCCTGCAATGTAAGTTTAATGCATATCGGAAACGCATATTTTAATTAAACAACAGATATTGTGCATATAAAAATATCGCTTAATATGCTATAAACATATCAGGCGATATTAAAAAAAATGTTTAACCTTTCTTCAGGAAATGATTATTTATTCCAAATGCTAATAACCGCGTTTTAATATTTTATTTAGATCAGATTTAATCATTAACTTTACCAGTTCTTCAAATTTAGTGGATGCCTTCCAGCCCAATTCCTTATACGCTTTTTCAGGATTTCCAATTAAAAGATCGACTTCTGTAGGGCGGTAATAGTTTGGATCAACTTCAACAACCACATCGCCTTTTTTTAAGCCTGTTGTAAAGTTATAGCGGTAATTCTGCCGGTTACTTTCATAATTAACCAACTGCTTGGCTTTCTCAAAATCTATATTTTTAATTATCCCTTTTTCATTCTCGTTGGAATTTTGCCATTCTAATTCTACACCCAGTTCTGCAAAGGTTAATTCCACAAATTCCTTTACTGTGTGTGTTTCGCCTGTAGCCAGAACAAAGTCATCCGCTTTATGATGCTGTAATATTTTCCACATGCCTTCGCAGTATTCAGGGGCAAATCCCCAGTCACGTTTTGCATCAAGGTTGCCTAATCGCAATGTCGATTGAAGTCCGGCCACTATACTGGAAGCAGCACGGGTAATTTTTCTGGTTACAAATGTTTCTCCGCGCCTTGGCGATTCATGGTTAAACAGAATTCCGTTACATGCAAAAATATCATACGCTTCCCTGTAATTAACTATTATCCAGTAGCCGTAAAGTTTGGCAACTCCGTAAGGCGAACGCGGATAAAAAGGAGTTTTTTCAGACTGCGGTACTTCCCTTACCTTACCGAATAATTCACTTGTTGATGCCTGATAGAATTTCACTTTTTTCAAGCCGACTTCCCTGATTGCATCCAGAAACCTTAATGTACCAAGTGCATCAACCTGGGCGGTATAATCAGGTATTTCAAAAGAAACTTTTACATGGCTTTGCGCAGCCAGGTTGTATATTTCATCAGGCCCGATTTTTTCAAGCAGGCGGTTTAAATTAGATGTATCAACAAGGTCGCCGTAATGCAGAAACATTTTCTTATTTAAAATATCCTGGTTGGCATATAAATGTTCAAGCCGGGAAGTATTAAACGAACTGCTTCTACGAATTATGCCGTGTACTTCATATCCTTTTTCCAGAAGTATTTCGACGAGGTAACTTCCATCCTGCCCAGTGATACCCGTAATTAAAGCCTTTTTCATTAACTCTCCATTTTCAATATTAAATTAAAATTCGCAAACTGTTTTTCAAATATAGATTATATAAAATATAAGTTAAATTCATTAAATATTGCTTTAACAAAAAAAACTAAAGTTTTTCAACCTTATGGCTGTTAAACCAGGCGTATGTCTTTTCTACACCTTCTTTTAATGAAGTTTTATACTTCCATCCAAGATTATTAATTCTTGATACATCCATCAGCTTTCTTGGAGTGCCGTCAGGCTTTGAGTTATCATATACTATTTTTCCCTTAAACCCGACAACATCGGCCACAAGCTGCGCTAATTCACCTATTGTCAGATCAACGCCCGATCCTATATTTATTTGAGAAATCCCTTTACCATAAATATCTTCAGCTTCAACTTTTTCTAATAAAAACACAATCGCTTCAGCCAGATCATCAACGCACAGAAATTCACGTTTCGGAGTGCCTGTTCCCCAAATTGTTACATCGGAATGCCCGTTATTCTTAGCCTCATGAAACTTTCTAATTAATGCTGGCAGTACATGTGATGTTTCAAGATTAAAATTATCATTCTGACCATAAAGATTCGTAGGCATCGCAGAAAAATAATTATCGCCATACTGGCGGTAATAATTTTCACATAATTTTATCCCCGATATTTTCGCTATTGCATAAGGTTCATTTGTAAATTCAAGAGAATCCGTTAATAAGTATTCTTCTTTTATTGGCTGGGGTGCAAGCTTTGGATAAATACATGAGCTCCCGAGAAATATTAATTTTTCAACGCCGGTTTCATGCGCCGAATGAATAATATTTGATTCAATCATTATATTATCGTAAATAAAATCCGCCCTGTATTTACTATTTGCCATTATTCCGCCTACCTTAGCGGCGGCAACAATAACAATTTCCGGTTTCTCTGATTTGAAAAAACTTTCAACATCAGTTTGCTGAATTAAATTCAATTCCGAAGATGTGCGAAGAATTAAATTTCGATAATTACTATTTTCTAAACATCTTTGAATTGCGGAGCCTACCATACCCCGGTGGCCTGCAATGTATATTTTCTTTTCTTTATAATTTTTACTGTCTGACATAATTGTTTCTTTTATCTTATTTTTCAAAAAATTCTTTAATCTTATTCACAACGTATTCCATTTGTTCTTTACCAAGTTCGGGATAAATGGGAAGCGCAATTGAAGAGTTGGCTGCTTCTTCCGCATACGGGAAATCTCCCAGCTTATATCCAAGGTTCAAAAAACACTCCTGCACATGAAATGGTAAGGGATAATAAATTTCAGTCCCGATATTATTATCAGTAAGAAACTGCCTTAGTTCATCCCTTTTTGCAACACGTATTATGTACTGATTATATATATGATAATTAACCATCCGCTGTACTTCACCTGGCTGCGGGCCTTTTTCCGGTTTATAAATAGCTTTTGGAATTAATACCGGATTCCTGTTATCAAAAGAAATACGCCCCGGGCCATCTGAAAGCCTTGCTTTAACAAACAGTTTATTATATGTCTCGGCATTCCTTCTTCGCTTTTCAGACCATTTACCGAGGAACGGAAGTTTAACATTTATTACAGCAGCCTGAATTGCATCAAGCCTGAAATTACCGCCGACTATTTTATGATAATACTTTGGTTCTGCACCATGAACGCGTAATATCTTTAGCTTTTCAGCTAATTCCTGATCATTTGTAACTACAAGTCCGCCATCTCCAAAACAGCCAAGATTCTTAGATGGGAAAAACGAAAAGCATCCGATATCACCGATAGTGCCAACCGGCCGCTCATCTTTAAACTGCGCGCCAATAGCCTGCGCTGCATCTTCTATTACTTTTATTTTTTTTGATTTTGCAATTTCCATTATCTCATCCATAGCCGCACTTTGCCCATATAAGTGGACGGGAATAATTGCTTTTGTCTTCCTGGTTATTTTTCTCCTGATCTCGTCAGGATCAATATTAAACGTTACCGGATCAATATCTGCAAAAACAGGAACAGCGTGCAGCCGGGAAACAACACCGGCGGTAGCAAAGAATGAATATGCGGGAACTATAACCTCATCTCCGGGTTTAATATCTAATGCCATCAAAGCAATCAATAATGCGTCGGTACCGGAAGAAACACCAAGTGCATAATTGCACTTTAAGTATTGGCAGAATGCCTGCTCCATTTTTTCAACCTCTGCTCCCAGAATAAAATACTGTGATTCGGCAACCCGGATAAGCGCCTCATCAAGATCTTTTTTCAGTAACTTATATTGAGGTTTGAGATCAAGCAGGGGTACTCTCATATTAATCTCCAAAAAATTTATAATTAAAATTACAAAGAACTGATAGAGATTTAAAGGTTATAGACGGCTATCCCTAAATATTTCTACATGGAACAATACTTATACAATAAGTGTATGTTATAAGCACCTAAAATACTTTTTACTTAATGGTCTTAAGCACCGTAAATAAAATCTTTTTCAATATCTCTAAATGATTTTGCCAGTTTATCTTTTTCAGAAACAATCGGATTTACCGTTTTCCAAACTATATTAAGTTCAGGATCATTATAAATTATTGCTCTTTCATCCGGTTTGCTGTAATATTTTGAACATTTATAATGAAATATTACTTCTTCAGACAATACTGAAAAGCCATGAGCAAAGCCCACGGGGATATAAAATTGTAAATGATTTTCATCCGACAGTTCAACAGGGAAATATTCTCCAAAGGTAGGTGAGCCAAAACGCAAATCAACCGCTACATCAAGGACTTTTCCTTTTAGGACATGGCAAAGTTTTGCCTGTGCGTTGGAACCGACCTGATAATGCAGGCCCCGTGTTACTCCTTTTACCGATTTTGAAACATTATCCTGAACAAAATTTGAATCGACTCCAAGTTCTATATATTTATTTAAACAGTACGATTCATAAAAATATCCGCGCTCGTCATTAAAAACATTCGGATGAATAACTAATAATCCCTCAATAGGTGTTTTTTCTATTTCCATTTTTCCCATTCAAAAAGTTTTAATAAAATAATTAAGATTCCTGCAATACTCTTTCCAGATACTCCCTGTATGAGCATTTAGGGAAAGAATTTACAAGTTGCTCTAAGCTGCTGCGATTTATAAATCCCATACGAAATGCAATTTCTTCAATACAGCCGACTTTAAGCCCCTGCCTTTGCTCTATAACTCCAAAGAAGTTAGATGCCTGTAACAATGCCTCCGGAGTCCCGGTGTCAAGCCATGCAATTCCTCTGCCGATTTTTTCAACTTTAAGATTACCTTTTTCTAGGTATTCCCTGTTAACGTCCGTTATTTCAAGTTCCCCACGTGCAGAAGGTTTTAAATTTTTAGATATTTCAACAACTTCGTTGTTATATATGTAAACGCCGGGAACCGCAAAGTTTGATTTCGGAAATTCAGGTTTCTCTTCAATCGATATGGCTGTGCCCTCTTTATCAAATTCAACTATGCCGTATCTTTGCGGATCATTCACCTGGTAACCGAATATTGTTGCACCTTTATTCTTTTTAATACCTTCATAAAAGAATTTAAGCGAACCGTGAAAAATATTATCACCAAGTACCAGTGCCACATCATCGCCATTTATAAATTTCTCTCCGATAATAAATGATTCGGCAATGCCTCTTGGCGCTTCCTGTAAAGCATATTGAATTGTTAATCCAATATGTGAGCCGTTCCCAAATAATTGCATATATAAAGGAATTGTTTACTTATTTGATATTATGAGGATTTCTTTTATTCCCCCAAGCATTAAAACCGAAAGCGGGTAATAAATTAAGGGCTTATCATAGATCATAGCTAATTGTTTACTATAGACTTTTGTAATCGGGAAAAGTCTTGAACCTGATCCGCCGGCAAGAATAATACCTTTCATATTTCACTTAAAGTTATTTATAAAATGTTGTAATATAATAAATTCATAGCTTTAATAGAATTAGAACTATGTGACTTATATTATTGAAAACGGCACTTAAAAGATGACGGGAAATCGGGTTGATATTCCTAATGGTGGACATCACATAGCATATTTACAATCCGGGACGGGAATAATATTGTTTAAATTTTTAAAATCATATTTAAATTGAATAAATTACATTTTTTAATTTTACAATTAAAGTAACATGATGAATATAGTTATTGACGAAAATATATCGTATGCAGAAGAAGCATTTTCAAGCCTGGGGAAAGTAATTATTTGCCATGGCAGAAAAATTACAAACCAAATATTAAAGAATGCAGATGCATTAATAGTCCGTTCAATTACAAAAGTAGATAAAATTTTATTACAAGATACGCCGGTAAAATTTGTAGGTACAGCAACAATCGGTACAGACCATATTGACCTTGAATATTTACAATCAAATGGGATTTGTTTTTCCGATGCAAAAGGATGCAATGCGGACGCAGTTACTGAATATGTTTTCTCTTCCATTTTTAAATTGTTAAGCGAAGAAAATCTTTCTATAAAAGGGATGTCTATCGGGATTGTCGGAATAGGCAATATCGGCAGCCGCATAGCAAAGATTGCAGGAATTCTTGGTATGAGGGTTTTTAAGAATGATCCCCCGTTACAACGTCAATACAGTGCAAAAGACTTTGTTCCATTAGATGATATTTACAAATGTGATATTATTACTCTGCATGTACCGTTTATTAAAACAGGTATAGACAAAACCGTTCATCTTTTTAATCATTCAAATCTGGCTAAATTAAATGACAACACAATTTTTATAAATGCTTCCCGCGGCCAGGTTGTTGAGAATACAGAACTTATTGAAACCATTGACAGAAAAAGCCTAAATGTTGTCCTTGATGTTTGGGAAAATGAACCCGGGATAAATACAAAACTTTTGAAAAGAGTTAAAATCGGCTCGCCGCATATAGCCGGATATTCCCTTGAAGGAAAAGTTAATGGTACGGTTATTATTTATAATGCTTTCTGTAATTATTTAGGCATTCAGCCAGTTTGGAAACCATCACTGCCTAAAGTTAAAAGCCCTGATATTGTTTCAAATATAACAGGCAGCTATGAGCAGATTTTGAATAACATTATTCATTCAGCGTACAGTATTGAAGAAGATGACGGCAGGATGAAAGAATTGATTACTATGCCCGAAAGCGAAATTTCTAACTATTTTGATACGCTGCGGAAAGAATACCCGCTTAGGCGGGAGTTTACAAACTACAATGTTACGATTGATAAAAATAACGAAGAATTAACTGGTGCTTTGAAAGCTCTAAGATTCGGCAATAAATCCTAATTTTTCTATTAAGAAATCCTTAATAATATTACAGGCAAACTTTCAGCAATAGCATATTATTGCTTCGGGCTAAGTTTAAATTCAACCGGTATTACTACCTGAACTTTAACCGGTTTCCCGTTTAAAATGCCGGGAGTAAATTTTGAATAATAAATTGTGATTTTGGCAGACTCATCGCATCCATAGCCAATACCCAGAATTACTTCATCCTGGGTAACCTCGCCATATTCATCTACATAAGCCCTAATTTTTACAATGCCCTGAATGCCCTTTTCCTTAGCCCTTGCCGGATAGGTTAATTTGCTGATTATATTTTTAATCCCTCCAACCGGTTCAGGCATAACGTCGGCGGAATCCAGATAATCCGGGTTTTTAGTATTTCTTTTTTCGGCTATGACCGGCGGGGCGGTAATAACATTTACTTCATTTTGAACAACTGCCTGCTTTACGGATGTATCTTCTTCAACTGCTTCCTCTTTTACCAGTTTTCCGTTCTCATAATTAATGTCTTTTACAAATTTGCCGTCTTTATCAAACAAAGATACAGATCCGTTGCGCTTGCCATCCTCGATTGTATATATCTCTTTTACATTGCCGTTATCAAAATATTCTTTAACAACACCTTCAACTTTCCCATCTGTATAACTTAGCTCCTGCTGTAATTTGCCGTTAGGATAGTAAAATTTTGCAGGGCCCTGTTTAACATTATTTGAATAATTTATCTCTGATTTTAGGGTATCTTTTGAGTAATAAGATTTTACCAATCCTTCCTGTGAGAATAGATTAGAAGAATAAACTACCAAAATTATTAAGAGTATACTTACGGTTTTTAAAACATTCATATTTTCAATTCAATCTGAAATAAATAAAGGTGTTAAAATTGACATAACAAAAATAATAATTGCTGCCCCAAAAAAGATATAGCCAACAGTAGAATCATATTCAAGAATGTTTAACTGGCCTAAAATAAAATGCCAGTCATGGTAAACATGGTTCCCTCCTAATAAAGGTAGTTTCATTGCGCTGGCATCCGCAGCATAAACGCTTATATTAATAAGGTTTTGCCCGAGCCACAAGGATGAAATCTGGATGCCGGTTTTATAATTATTCCTGGAAAAATACCATATAATTAAAGAAGGCAGTGCTATCTGCATTAAGGTTCCGCCAAGCG
>JARLHB010000104.1 GCA_031292465.1 Ignavibacteriaceae bacterium | reverse complement strand
CGCTTTGAGAGCCTTGACGTTTGGGATATAAGATGGGAAAATGTAATTACTGGTAAGGTAAATTCATACCTGAATATGAATTTTTCTTATTTACTGATTTACCAGAAAGATCAGTCGCTTAATACCCAGATGAAAGAGGGGCTGAATGTAGGATTTGTTTACGCGATTTTGTGATTAGGTAAAAATACACTTAGTAAATTATTACTAATTTTGTTCTTACAAGAGCCGGGCATATTGTCCGGCGCTTTTTTTATATACCTGCCTAAATTTTCCGATGTCCATTTCTTACTGATTTGTTAAGAATAAATAATATGTGTATTTTTGACACGATTATATATTATGCGTCCTGTTGCGGATTAAAAGGGTGAAGTATGAATGTAAAAGTCTCGTAGTTGTCTTTTCGTTGCGGAAAATCTAATAACAAGTATGCTAAAGGTGTATAATTACATCCACTCAGAAGGTTTATATTTGTATATAAGCGCAAATTAATTATTAAGAAAATATTCCTAAATAAAGTGAAGCTGCCGTTATGAAAAAAAACATTACTTTTTTGTTTGTAGTTAGCGTGATTTTATTTTTCACAATAAAAATAAATTCGCAAAATAAATATCCCTATCAGGATCCCTCCGTGCCGGTTGAAGAAAGGGTTTCTGATTTAGTAAAAAGAATGACTGTTGAAGAAAAGATTCAACAGCTTGATATGTACTGGGGAAAAGAAGTCGTTAATATGGATAAGGAAGGTGTCGAATCTTTTTCAAAAGAAATGCTTGAACAAACTATCGGGAAAACCGGAGTTGGTTCTATTCATGATTTCTATCCTGTTAAAGCAGAACTTGCCAATGAAATTCAAAGATATGCAATAGAGAATACAAGGCTTGGAATACCGGTTATGTTTATTGAAGAAGGCCTGCATGGCTATTTGGGAATTGGCAGCACTACATTCCCCATACCGCTGGAGATATCCTCAATGTGGGATACTGCACTAGTTCATAAAATAGGAAGGGTAATTGCAACTGAAGCAAGAGCGCACGGTATAGATATGATATTGGGGCCGGTTCTTGGCCTGGCGCGAGACCCGCGCTGGGGAAGGGTTGAAGAAACATACGGTGAAGATCCTTATCTGGATGCAATGAACGGAGTTGCAATGGTAAAAGGACTGCAGGGCTCTTCGCTGAATAGTCAAGATGCAGTAATATCTGAGCCTAAACATTTTGGGGTTCACAGCATACCCGAAGGCGGCAGTAATACCTGTCCTGTAAATATCGGGGAACGCGAAGCCCGTTCAGCTTTCCTTTATGTATTTGAGAAAGCCGTCCGCGACGGCGGGGCAATGGGAATTATGGCTGCGTACCATGAGATTGACGGAATTCCCTGCGTAGATAATCAATGGCTGCTTACCGACGTACTGCGTAATGAATGGGGCTTTAAAGGCTTTGTATTATCCGACCTGGGTGCTATAAGGATGACCCTTAACAGCCATTACGTTGCTAAAGATACAAGCGATGCCCTTGCACAGACTTTTAAAGCAGGTATGAATATGCAGTTTTATGATTTTGACCATAAGGGTTTTCAAAAAGCCATGCTGAATGCTATTGAAAATAATATGCTTCCTGAAGAAGACTTAAACAAGGGTGTTAGCGATGTATTGAGGGTTAAATTCATGCTTGGACTTTTTGACAACCCATACACAGATACTTCTTTAGTCTCAAAAGTATATCATACTGATGAAAACCAGGAGTTAGCTTTAAAAGCAGCACAAGAGGGAATATGCCTTTTAAAGAATGATAATGGCCTTCTGCCAATTAAGAAAAATATAAGCTCCATTGCTGTTGTCGGGCCGTTAGCTTTAAGTAAATATATGGGCGGATATACTAATGACAGGCTGAATGGAATTTCCATACTTGACGGACTGAAGCAGAGAGCCGGCAGCTTATTACAAATAAATTATGAAAAGGGCTATATACCTGATTCGGCTAAGGAATCCGCTGATTGTATTGATAAAGCAATTAAACTTGTAAAGAAATCGGATTTAGCTGTTGTTGTATTGGGTGAGGAAGCCAATATGGTCGGTGAAGGCAAGGACAGGGCAAACTTAGACCTGGATGGAATTCAGATGAATTTAATTAAAGCATTATGCAGTACAGGAAAGCCTGTTGCAGTAGTATTGTTTAACGGCAGGCCTTTAACAATAAACTGGGTGGCGCAGAATGTTCCGTCTATAGTTGAAGCTTGGTTCGGGGGTGAAAAAGGCGGGCTTGCAATAGCTGATGTTTTATTAGGCAATGTAAATCCTTCCGGTAAATTACCGATGACATTCCCGCGTTCTACCGGACAGCTGCCTTTTTATTATGATCATAAGCCTACATCACGCCATAAATATGTGGATGAAGAAAGAACGCCTTTATTTGAATTCGGCCGTGGCTTAAGCTACACTAATTTTGAATATTCTGATTTGCAGGTTGCGCCTGCAAAAATTCAGGTTGATGGAACCGCAACAATTAGCGTGAAAGTAAAAAATACAGGTAAAGTTGACGGAACAGAAGTGGCGCAGTTGTACTTACGCGATGAAATAAGCAGTGTTACCACACCAGATATTGCACTAAAAGGATTTCAGCGGGTTGCGCTTAAACCGGGTGAAACAAAGACTGTTGATTTTGTAATTACCCCTGAACAATTATCTCTTTGGAACAGGCAGATGAAACGCGTTGTGGAGCCGGGAGATTTTAAAATAATGGTTGGCAGCTCTTCCGCTGATATAAGGCAGGAAGGCGTTTTAACTGTTGTGGGTAATTAGAAAAAATGTACGGCGAAACGCTGTTTCGCCAATCTTACTCTTTAGAATAATTGAATTTTGTGTAACATAAATAATTACTTCTGTTTTCTTAAATAAATTTATGTTGTATAAATATTAGGTTACACCGACCTCCCCTTAATCCCCTCCTTGTCAAGGAGGGGAAAAGGCTTTAACCGGTTTGTCTTACACATTTTATTAACAGTACCTTTCTCAATTCTTGTTTTTCTGAATTTGCTAAATATTAGGGATATTTATAATTTTTAATAACATTTGCAGCGCTACTATGTAAAATGGTTCCAGGAGGAGATAAGCAGGGTGCAGTCACGCATTGTAAAAATCAATTGAATATTCGCCTCTTGAGAGCATATGCGTCAACTTAAGGGATAAAATTATGGTCGTAATATATTTTAATATCAGAAATTACAAATCAGGAATTTCTAATTATACAGATAATCCTGTTTCACCGCTACGCGGTACTGTAATATCTGATTGTATTCTGACTACTAACGTTTCGCCGCTAAGCGGCTCAGAAAAATATTTTAAGTGATATTTTTTATAATGATAAAAGAATCAAAGCAATTGATAATAAAAAGCTGCAGAGCAGCGGCACATTAGTAGAAAAAAATAGGTCTCAAAACCCAGGAGCCTCAGAGAGGCGAAACGGGGAATCCTATAATTAGGTTGACGCCTATGCTCTCGAGAGGGGAATTAGGGGTGTGTTTTTCATAATGTTATCAAATTTATATTTTTGCGTAAGTGGATTAATAACTCACCTTACGCGAAATCTATTTAATTAAAGCAAATTGATAATGAAGTTTTAACTTTGATAATAATTATGCTAAACAAAATGGCGAAACAGCGTTTCGCCGTACAACCGGGAAAAGGTATCCTTTTTCACATATCTCCGGAATAATTTTATAGTAAGCTAATCTTTTAATACAATTGTTGGCGTAAATTATAAAAATTACTTAATTTATAACTATAACACCTTGCTAATATTATATTTGTTTAGTCTTAAAATATTCTATGAAAACTACAATAAATAAGATGGTTAATATTTTGGCTACGGCCGCATTGCTCCTAATCTTGTTATATTCTTGCGGATGCGGCCAAAAACTTCCTGAGAACAGGCCTTCCGGCATTAAACCGGTGCGGTTGTTAAACCAGGACAGCAGCATTATAAATTTCCCTGATGCGTTTAAAGGTAAAACCCTTTTACTGTCGTTTATATATACAAACTGTCCGGATATCTGCCCTATGACAACACACAATATGCAGCTGATACAGGAACAGTTGAAAAAAGAGAATATAGATTATGTCCGTTTAGCGGAAATGAGTTTTGACCCGGCAAGGGATACCCCTCATATTCTGAAAGAATTTGGCGATATTAGAGATATAGATTATAAAAATTTTACGTTCTTAACAGGGAATTCACAGGACATAAAAAATATTTTAGATAGTATGAATATTTTAGCACTGCCTGGAGATACGACTAAAACAGAAAGCGGCAATATAGTATATTTCTTTACCCATACCGACAGGATTACACTAATTGATAAAGAGGGTAAAATCAGGAATGAGTATAGAGGAAGTAAAACCAATATACAGCAAATTATAAATGATATTAAAACATTAGGTGACTAATATGGTACTATTTCTTTCACTTCTTGCATTGCTGAATTCATTCAGCCCTAAAGTTAAAATAGAAAATGCGTGGGTAAGGCCCGCTGCACGGGGCATGAACAGCGCTTTATATTTTAACTTAGACAATGTTACAACAAAAGCCGATGCTCTTTATAAGGTAACTTCAAAATCAGCGGAAGTAGTTCAGCTCCATTCTACGGTAAAAAACAATGACGGCACAATGGGTATGAAAGAAATAAAGCAGATAGCAATTCCTGCCAAATCTGTTGTTAAGTTTGAACCCGGCGGATATCATGTTATGCTTATTAACCTTAAAAGAAGTTTAAGGCCTCATTCAAAAATTGAGTTTACTTTTTATTTTAAGTCGGCAGGCAAAGTGAAAGTAAAGGCTATTGTTAAAAAAGAATAACTAAATTATTCTGTATCTGTTTTTTATTACAATAAAAGAAGCGAATCAGCGATTCGCTGTACAAATTATATCTGTCCAACCCAATTATCATCATTAAATTTAAATGATGTCCTTAGCTTGTAATAAATTTCTTTTGGCAGCGGTCCTTTTGAAATTATATCAATGTCGTTTTTTAAGTGTTCAATATTGGAAGAGCCGACAATTGCGCAATCAACAACATTTGTATAAATAGCAAACCTTAACGCAATTTCGTTCCAGTCAATACCGAAGTCAAGATTCATTTTTTTCCAGCGCAGCCAGTATTGCTCTGAGTAATCGCCAAAGGGCTGCTCATTAAATTGCCAGGGTACATTTGCAAGCGGGCGTTTTGCAATAACTCCCATTCCCATGCTTTTAGCTTCCTGAAGTATATTATCAATCCCGCGCTGGTCCATAATATTTACTGAAGTTTGAACACTGCCGAATCTTCCGGACCTTACGGCAAATTCCAGCTCCTGATTTTCGCCTGAATATGCTGCAATTTTAACTTTCCCGGATTCTATAGTTTTGTTCAATGCGTCTATAACTTCACCGTACTGAAGTGTGCCTATCTGGCAGGAATGAAGATGTACAATGTCTATGTGATCGGTCTGCATAAGCCGGAGAGCTTCATCTACACCTGCAATTATGCAGTCATAAGTCCAGTCTGTATAACCGGGAATGCCATAACCAATCTTGGTTGAAAGAACATACTCATCTCTTCTTTTGGAAATAAATTTGCCGATTCTTTCTTCCGACCTTCCATAGCCTCTGGCTGTATCGATCAGATTTATTCCCATATCAAGAATAGAATTTAATAGTGCTGCTGTCTCTTTATCTGATATTTCATCACCGCCTATATGTCCGGCTCCAAAACCGAGCGGAAAAACTTTCAATCCCGTGGTTCCGAAATTATGTTTTAATATTTCCATTTAATCATCCTTAAGCGGATTAATTAGCTTGTTCAGCATAATGAATAAATTAATAACCCATGTTACTCAAAACCGATTTATTTTAAATTAAGTCGGTGGTATAAGTGGCGAAACAGCGTTTCGCCGTACAATTTAATTATATACGTCATAATAAGGAAATAATAACCTCTAAATATTGAAAAATATTAATGTAATAAACAATTATTTTACAAACGTGAGATATGTTGTATCCAGTAACTTTTAATAGATTAAATATTGATATTCGAGAAGCTTCAACATAATTTAATCGTGCTTGAAAATCAGTACTTCTAAGAAGTATAGATTATTTGTCCATTCATGTACTATGGTTACTGTAAATAATATTTTAGAGCAATCCCCCGGAGAATTTTATGATAAAACAGGTACCAAAGACCTTGCTAATCGGAATCTTCGTAACTGTCTTCTTCCTTATAATAATATATATCTTTACCAAACTGCCGTCAGGCGGGGAAACAAAACAGGTTGAACAGGTTACTTACGGCAGTTCCGATAAATGCGCTGCATGCCATAGAAGAGTAACACCGGATATTGTTAATCAATTTGCAATGAGCACAATGGCTAAAGCCGGTGTAAGATGTACCGATTGCCACGAAGTGGACAGGTCAAATCCGATGGGTAAGGAACATCAGGGATTTTTTATTACTGCATCGCCAACCCCCAAGCAGTGTGCAAACTGCCATCCTGCAGAGACAAAACAGTTTGAGCATAGCAGGCACAGTGCACCTGCATGGGTTGCACTCTCCGGGCTATCAGACTTTACACCGGCTCAGCAAAAACTGATTGATGAAATACCCGAAGTTAACCGCGGCCCTAACGGAATTATAACTGCAACAAGAAATT
>JARLHB010000103.1 GCA_031292465.1 Ignavibacteriaceae bacterium | reverse complement strand
TCTATATCTCAAATTATGCTGTTTTAGTACCGACCTTTAATGATCCGAATGACAGGATTGCACTTGGCATTTTATCCGAATTAATTAAAGACCGCCCTGTAATAGGCATCCATGCTTTAGACCTTGTATGGGGGCTTGGTACCATACATTGCTTAACACATGAACAGCCTGCTGCTAAATCTTAGCTTATACTTTCTTTCTAAACATTCCATCAAGGCACCAGGCTCCGCCGCCATTTGGAATGGAAAACAGGAAAAAGCAAAAGTATAGAAGCGCCGGTTCTCCGCCGTTTTGAATTGGCCACAAACCTTGCGGCTGGTGAAAACTTAAATAAGCAAATAACATTTCCACTGCCATAATTAACGCCGCATATCTTGTTTTGAAACCAAGAAAAAATAAAATACCCCCGAAATATTCTATTATTCCGGCAAGCAGTATTATAGGCTTACCGTAAGTTCCCTGTCCGCCGAATGCAAAGAAAAGTTTTTGTGCACCATGACTGAGAAATAAAAACCCTATAATAATTCTGGCAACTGCAAAAAATTTTTGCGTATGCTTACCTAAAAGGCGTTCTAATATATCCATTTTGCCCTTCCTTAAATAATAAAAAATTGTTTTTAAGAATTATATAATAAAATAACACCTGCCCAAGCAAAAAAAAAACCGGTTTAGTAACCTAAACCGGTTTTTGTGACGTTACAAATACAAAATTAATTATTAATCAAAGTCTGTTTGGATATTATATCCTGAGTGATTGGTATTACCATACTCTGCTGTCCGGAAGTTGCCAAAGTCATTTGTACAGACATTGTTGATTCCGACTCAATCATAACGCAGGATTTTTCATCTAAAAACAGGGTGCCGGTTATTGTTCCATCGCCTTCCACGGTGAAATCCATACCTTGTAAACTAGCTTTACCGGATATTTTAAATTTACCGGTGCAGGGTATTTTGAAACAACTATATCCATTTTTGCTCTCTTTACCTGAAAGCGTATATGTCATATCAAGATTTCTTGTAACGCCGTCACCAAGGTTTTTAATTGTGTCTATGTCAGAGCTGCTCCAGCTATCACCTGTCTTAATATCTTTACCGGCAAGCTTTTGGAAGAACTGCTTTAATTCTTCCGCAAGAGGCATCATGTTTTTATATTTTCCATCAATAGTGTCAATCATAGCGCTGCTTTTAGTCTCGCCAAATTTGGTTAATACTACTGCAACACGTTTACCTATCAGGTCGCTCAGGTTCATTGTAGTTTCTTTTCCCATCATGCTGCTTTTAATTACGGCAGAATCAAGAGATGCTGTAAGCTGAATATCGCCGTTAGCAGCAACATCTTCAACATGGAATTTAAGCACGTTATGAATATCGCTGTCGATTTTCATCTGCTTACCCATGGCTTCCTGGGTCATTTTGGTTGTCATATCGAAGTTATAGAGGTAATTTTTGCCTTTTCATATTTATATTGCAGGTTATAAGATCCCTGTGCATGAACATTTAAAGACAGGAAAAATAAAATTGATAAGGCTGCCGCTGTTTTTAACAAACTACTTCTCATAGTGTACCTTCCCTAATTGATTTTTATTTCTTTATTTAAAATATATTTTTATAGTATTTAAGCCGCTTTTACAGCCAAATGTCAAAATTATAAAACGAACCGGCACAATGATATACGGGTAAGATTAAAAGTCTAATTGTCTGAAAAGCGAGGCAATCAGAATTTAATATTTTAAAATTAGACAGATTTAATTATAATTACTAATAAAATTTGACAAATGGTTTATGCCGGGGAGGGGAATTATTTTTAGTGTAATTCTTCTAAAGAATTTTTGTGCTAAATTGTTAAGAATAATTTATATTGCGTATACTTTTTTAAGACTATTTATATTGATGAAGATAAAATACTGCCTCCTTATCCTGTTTATTTTTACTACCCGTTATTATTGTCAGGGTCGTACTTACATATATGATTCATTTACTGCAAAAATAGAGAATTCTAATTTGCAGGTACTTGATAAAAATAAAAATCTGGTACTTGAAAAAAAGTTCAGCGACCCGTATGACTTTTCCATTGACCTTGATGGCGACGGGGCGGAGGAATACCTGGTAATTGACGATTCGAAAAAAGACGATAAAGACTTTTATACGATGTATATTTTCAATACAAACGATACATTTTGTGTTGTCGATTCCATCTGTTCCGGCTATCTGGCGCCTTATCAGATAAAATCCGAAGAAGCCGGAGGTTTCATTATCGTGGCGGGCAACCCGAAATTTGATTCTCTCAATACACAAAATGGCGATGCTTATCTTCCCATAAATTGCTGGCAATACGGAAAAGGCGAAACCACGCTGGTTAATAATAAAATCTATAAACTTTTTATTGCAGAAAATGATACGATGCTTGATGTTATAGATGCATATTATAATACTAATGGTACAGATTGTAAGTCAACCTCTTTTATGAAGGGAATAATTGCCTCAATATATGTAAATTTTATGCATGCAGGCGATAAATTACTTGCTTCTCAATTTCTAAGAAGGTATTATCATTGTGATGATGTGGATGATTTTAAAAAACAATTAAATAGTTTATTATAGGGTATTATTATGAAAATTGACTGGAACACTTACGCAGGAAAGACTTTAAATATTACTTTATTTGAAAATTTCGGTCTGGCTGTTGATTCAACATCTAATACTCCGATTTTTGAAATTGTTTTTAAAACCGGCAAGCTTTCAGGCATTTTTGATGACGGGCTTTTACTTGAATCCGAAAGAGAAAAAGAGATTATAAAGATTTTTGTGCCTTATACATCTATAAAATGTGTAGAAATATTTAACTTTTAATCCGGGGGGATAGTTGAAATTGAAGTTTGTTATCATACTGTTTTTCTTTACACCTCAGATTTTTTCACAACAAATTGAACTTAAAAGCCTGATAGTTAATGCGGGCGTCTTTTAAATGGAATGATTGGATAACATCCAATATATATAATGTTTTTTCTATTATAACAATACCAACTTTGGCGGTTACGATAGATTTACCGGCTATCAACAAATAATAAGAGATTAAAATGAATAAATTAAAAATCGGCGTTATCGGAACAGGGCATCTTGGAAAATTTCACATAAAAATGTTAAAGGAAATAAATAATTGTGAACTAATCGGAATATATGATGCTAAGCCGGATGTTGCCAAATCAGCCGGCGATGAATTTAATGTGAAAGTATTTGATACACTTGATGCTCTATTGAATGAAGTTGAAGCTGTATCAATTGCAGCAGTTACCGGCGCACATTATGAACTTGCAAAAATATGCCTTCTTAAGGGGCTTCATGTATTTCTTGAAAAACCAATTACTGCCGGCATACATGAAGCCGAAGAGATAGTAAAAATTGCTGCGGAAAAGAAATTAAAACTGCAAGTGGGGCATATTGAAAGGTTTAATCCTGCCCTGATTTCGCTTGAAAAATATATTATAAAGCCTATGTTTATTCAAACAGACAGGCTGGCGCAGTTTAATCCTCGCGGTACCGATGTTGCTGTGGTGCTTGATTTAATGATACATGATATTGATATAATTCTTAGCCTTGTGGACAGCAATGTTAAAGATATACAGGCAAGTGGTGTTGCTGTTGTCTCAAACAATATTGACATAGCAAATGCAAGAATTGAATTTGAAAATGGCGCTGTTGCAAATGTTACTGCAAGCCGTATATCCCAAAAAAGAATGCGGAAAATGCGCATATTTCAGCGTGACAATTATATTGCCCTCGATTTTATTACCGGCGTCTCCGAGGTTTACAGGCTTATTGGTTCAGATGAGAAAATTAATACCGATTATATCTCTTTCGGCGAAATCGGTATTGGCGATATGAAAAAACAGGTGGTGTATGAGCAGCCTGAAATAAAAGAAATTAATGCTTTAAAATATGAACTTGAATTATTTGTTGACGCAGTTATAAATGATAAAAAACCGCTTGTTTCCGGCGAAGATGGTTTAAGGGCGTTAAGAGTTGCAGGGTTAATTTTAGATAAAATAATGGAATCTCAAAAAGCTATAGTATCATGAGAAAATATTTATATGCAGTACTCGTTTTAGCATTTACGAATATAAGCTGCACTGTTTATCAGACGGCAATGAATGTATCAAGGTTAAAATTTAAATTAGACAAAGTTGATAATTACGCCGTCAGCGGTATCCCTATAGAGGGAAAAAGCAGTATAAGGGACTTTTCTGCGTTTGAATTATTAAGAATAACAGGCAATATTGCAAAAAAAACATTCCCGGTATCTTTTATTATTAACGTTAGTGCGAAAAATCCGAATGACAGTACAGGCGGGTATCCCAGGACGGATATTATACTTAAGTCATTCCCATTTAAATTATATATTGATGATAAGGAGACAATAGAGGGAAATATTGATAATTCAGTTGCCATACCGGGTACTGGGGAAATTGTAAATATACCCGTAAGGATTAATATTGATTTGTTTAAGTTTTTTAGCGATAAGGACTATAAGCAGTTAATAAATCTTGTCTTTGCAATTGCAGGCAGCAATGGTTATTCTTCTACAATAAAACTTTATGCGCATCCGACTGTAACAACACCCTTTGGCGATATTACTTATCCGGGTGAACTGAAAATAGTAAGTAAAGAGTTCACTAATTAGAAAACCCTGGAGATTTTATTTGCTGACTTAAAATAATAATTCTATAGATAATTTATCTAACTAATAAGAGGAGTAGAATATGAAACCCGAGACAAAAAATGCTCTGGTGAAGGAACTGGAAAAAATGGGGGTAAACCAAAACAAAAACAATTATAATATTGCATGGTATATTTTAATGATATCAATAATTTCCATGATATTATTTCTTACGCCACTTGACAGGTTTATTTCTAATACAGTATGGTCGGTTGTATTTTCCATTATTATCCTGTTGTGTTTGTTAACGGTTATATTCCAGTCGTTATTTGTAATAATACGTTATATTGTTGACAGAAGGTTAAGAATATTTTTTGAAACTGTTCTGGAAAAAGAAGGCGAATAAAGGGAAATTTTTACTTTTGAATTAAGATAATTCAGATTTAATTATTAATGCGTAATACGGAAAACTGTAAAGCGAAACTAACCTGCTGACAGGTACTGTTTTGCAAATTTTATACCTGATTATGATAAAAATGTGGTATGGTAATAGTGAAAGTCGAAAATGAAATCGTTTTTTGAAGAAACACATAAAATTCGTACATACGATGTAGATTTTAAGAATCAGTTAAAAGTTAATTCAATCTTTAATTTTATGCAGGATGTAGCATCGGAAAATGCAAAGGAGCTTGGAGCAGGCTGGGAAGAGCTTCAGGAAGCGGGGCTCTTTTGGGCTTTATCCTGGGTTAAAATAGAATTTCTAAACTACCCTAAATCTGAAGAATCATTTAAAATAAGAACCTGGCCTAAAGGTGTATACAGATTGTATGCGCTAAGGGATTTCCTGTTATTTGACAACCAGAATAATATCTTCTGCCGTGCTGCAACTGCGTGGCTGCTTGTTAATGTAAAGTCCAAACGGGTAAATGATCTAAAAAATCTTCCCAAAGGAATTCCTTATTTAACAGACGAACATGCCTTAACCGATTTACCGGCTAAGATAAAGATTGAAAACAAAAAAGAAATAGTTTATAAAAAGATAGTCGTTTATACCGATATAGACATGAATTTACACGTTAATAATGAAAAGTACGTTGAATTTATACTAAATTGTTATTCTCAGGAACATTACAGTGCAAATAACATTAAATCTCTGCAAATCTCATTCTTGTCTGAAACAAAATACGGCGATAACCTTGAAATATTTGTAAATAAAATTTCGCAAGATGGCAACACTCATTTTGTTGAAGCGCTGAACCTGAATAATGATAATAAACAGGTTTTTAATGCCATTGTTGAATGGCGGGGAAATAACCTTTAATTCGGAGGTCTTTACCGGGCGTTTTATGCCAAACCGGTATTTACAAAATTTCAAGATTTCTATTCACATTGGGAGTTGATTATGCTTAAAAATGCTCTTATTGTTAATAAAAATACTAACCTGCCGCTTACAACTAATAATTCACCTTACGCAAAATCAATTTTTTCTAAAGCGCATTTATATTATAAGTGGCGAAACAGCGTTTCGCCGTACAATCGTGAATAATTCACTTTTTAATTAATTTTTCACTTTTTTATTTCTCATCTCCTAAAATCCTTGTATTTTTGTAAGATAGTTTAATAAATCGAGGTCCGATATGGGTTTTAGTTTACTCCCAAAAGAGTATGAGTTTTTTGATATGTTTGATAAGCTCACCGCATATTCCATAAGCGCTTCAAAATATCTGCAGGAAATTGTCGGACGCGGATGTGTACAAGATGATGATGTAATAAAAATTAAAGAAATAGAAGTAGCTGCTGATAAAGTTACATATGAGATTTTTGATAAATTAAATAAAACATTTATTACTCCTCTCGACAGGGAAGATATTCACTCGTTAGCTCACGAATTAGACAGTGTTATAGACATGATACTGAAGCTTACCAACCTGATGAAAATTTATAGTATTAACGGAATTGATGAAAAGTTTGTTGAAGTCCTTAAACTCATAGACAATGCTATTTTTTCAATTTCCAAAGCAGTGAAGGGCCTGCGCAATAATAAAAGTTATCAAACTGTAAAAGAACATTATATTGAAGTTGACAGGCTTGAAAGTTTAGGTGATAAGCTTAGAAATGAAGCAATAGCAGAATTATTCAGCGGGAAATATGAAGCAACTTATATAATGAAGTGGAAGGATATCTTCCAGACTGCCGAAAAACTATTAGACCACTGCGATGACGTAGCTAAGGTAATTGAAACAATAATTGTGAAGCAGGCATAATAGTGGCATTAGCGTTAATTCTTCTTATCCTTCTCGCATTATCGTTCGATTTCTTAAATGGTTTTCACGATGCTGCAAATTCTGTTGCCACAGTTGTTTCTACCAGAGTGCTGTCGCCGCAAATAGCAGTTGCCTGGGCTGCATTTTTCAACTTTATAGCTTTTCTTATTTTTGGTACAACTGTAGCAAGCACAATTGGTAAGGGTATTATAGATATTAAAATTATAGATAATAATATCCTATTTGCCGCACTTGCGGCTGCCTGCTTATGGAATCTTATTACCTGGTATTTGGGCCTGCCTACAAGTTCTTCCCATGCGCTTATAGGCGGTTTAATAGGGGCTGCTTTAGTTAAAGCAGGGCCGTCAGCTCTTATTTCTTCAGGCATTATCAAAACAGTTTCGTTTATTTTAATTTCACCATTACTTGGATTGGTTCTTGGTGTTGTCATAGGAGTTTTTGTTTACAGGGGATTCAAAAGAAAAGAGCCAAGGCAGGTTGATCACTTTTTCAGAAAAGGGCAGCTCGTATCTGCTTCCCTTTACAGCCTGGGGCATGGTGGAAACGATGCTCAAAAAACCATGGGTATTATTGCCTTGCTTTTATTTCACTCTCATATGATTGACAAGTTTTTCATACCTCTTTGGGTTGTTTTGTCCTGTCATGGAGCAATGGCGCTTGGTACAATGCTCGGCGGCTGGAGGATTGTTAAAACCATGGGGCAAAGGGTTACAAAACTTAAGCCCGTTGATGGATTTTGTGCCGAATCCGGCGCTGCAATAGCGTTGTTTTTATCAACTGCTTTGGGTATTCCTGTTAGTACAACGCACACAATTACAGGCGCTATAGCCGGTGTAGGATCAATAAAAAGGCTTTCTGCAGTTAGATGGGGTGTAGCCGGGCAAATTGTCTGGGCCTGGATTTTCACTATTCCAATTGCCGCCGCTATTTCTGCTGCTGCTTATTATATTGCTGCTATTATTTTCTAAATTTTATAACGCATTTTCCAAAATGCCGGCAGTACTACAAATTCTGTTGAATCAACAAAAAAAAATTTTATATATTTAATAACTGAATTATATATATATATGATAAAATCTTATACAAAAACCGTTTTTCGAATTATAATTCTAAAAGATAAAATAGCCGATAATATTTTAAATAATAATGGTTAAAAGTGCATATCATTTAAATATTTTCGGTTTTCAAATTGTCTAATAAAAAGATATTATATACCAATTATTAAAGGAGACTAAAGTGAAAGGAAAAGTTTTCAGGATAAATGAATTACTTTTATTCTTTCTGTTTATTGTAATTACCTTTTCTGGCTGCGGAGATCAGCAGGTAAACAGTAAATGGCGCACCCAGGATATTAAAATTGACGGCGATGACAGCGATTGGGGTAATTCACTTGTTTTTTATGATGATATAAATTCTCTTGTCGGTGTTCAGAATGACAAGGATTATTTATATCTCTGCTTAGTCACATCCGACCAGCAGATCGAAAGAAAAATCTTTATGATGGGCCTTACAGTTTGGTTTGATAACACGGGTAAAGGCGATAAAAAATTTGGTTTCAAGTTTCCTCTTGTTTCAAAGAATATGGATAAAGACGCATTCAAACCAGGTGAAGAGCAGGGAGAAGGCAGAAGAAAGGATTCTGATGACGGACGTGAAGGTCCCGGCGATAATGGCCGGCCCGGTACCCCGCCGCCGGATCGCGGCAAAATGGGAGAAATGTTCCTGAAAAATCAAATTGAAATTGAAGTTGTTGATTCTAAGAATGAAGTTACAAGAGTTCCTATTACCGATATGAAAGGTGTGGAACTTAAAATGACTGTAAAAAACGACAGGCTGGTTTATGAATTGAAAATTCCTATTGCTATGAAAAGCGGGTTTAGCTATGCGATTGGCGCAAATTCAAGCAGTACTATTAGCATAGGGTTAGAAACCGCAGCTATGGAAATGAAAAAGAATAAAAGTGCGAAAGATAAATCAGGTGAAGAAGGCGGCGGAGACGAATCATCCGGAGGTGAAGGAATGGGCGGTCCTGGTGGCGGTGGTGGAATGGGTGGCCCTGGCGGCGGCGGACCCGGCGGACGAGGTCCCGGTGGCGGTCAATTCAACAGCAATTCCTTTCAGCCTATAAAATTCTGGGCTGATATAAAGTTAAGTACCGGAGCAGGCAATTAATTTTACTAGTAGTGACAGGCCGCCGGCCTGTCACTACTACAATTATATATTTAAAACCCTTCTAATAAATTAAATTCCCATACATAACTGGTACCCGGATGATTAAATGGATGAACATAATCAACTTCCCCTACAGCATAGCCAAATAAGTTAATTCTTAAACCCACGCCCACGCTGCTAACAGGCAGCCTGTTTCCTCCAAAGAATTTAGGTTTTTCATCATTATACCATGCAACACCGGTATCATAGAACCCGGCAAACTCAACAGGGAAGTAACCGTAAAATCCCGGGCCGATACCAAATATGCCCAAAAGAGGGAAACGCAGTTCAAGATTGCCAAGCAAAACTTTACTCCCCATTAAATTTGAATAAGAGTTGTCGTTGTACGAATCAATATCATAACCTCTTATAAGGCCTGGATAGCCAAGAAATTCTGGTGTTAACCGTTCATCTTCAGCGCTTTTGCCGTAACGCCCGAAATGAATGATTCTTGCCGCAATTGTAAACGGCCTTACTGGCATAAGATACAGCCTGTAATCTGTAAGTATATTTATCCATTGTAAATTACCAAGATACGGAGATACTTCAACCCGGTAACGTGAGCCAAGAAGAGGCCCGGTAGCGCCGTAATAACTATTGTCATATACAAATGCCAGGCTTGTGGTGGCTAAGTTAATTGCACGCCCGGCAGATAAATCCTTTTTATCATTTTCCACTAATGAGCCATCGGTTGTAGAAAATCCCTGAGTTATAAGTGTGCTGGCAAAACTGATATTCATATATCCCAGCGAGTATTCAATTCTGGAAACTTCACTAATTGGATAGGAAAGAATTCCCGAAATTTCTCTATGAGTTTCCTTATAGATATATTGCTGTTGCACATAAGCATTCTTTACTGTATCAATTCCTTCCGCATAATAAGTATAGTAGTATGGTACCTGTTGAATTACACCACCCCAATTTAATCTGCCGGATGTATTCATATATCCAACCAGTCCGGAAATATATGTAAATTCGCTGCCTGCAGAAACCTGTAAAGCAGTTGCCAGATTATGATTCCCAAGCAAATCACTCCAGAACAAGGCAACTCCTCCGCCTATATAAGTGCCGAAAGGATCAACTCCGGCGCCAACGGAAGGCTGGCCGACGCCAACTAATTTTAATGAAGGGCTGTAGTCTGTTATCAGGTATTTTGCCGTATCACTCGGCAGCCCCATTGCCGGGTTATTCAAATTATTAATAAGAAAATTATTTATTTGTTTTGGCGGCGGCAGTATTGCAGGGTTCCCTGTGGCAAATGCAGGTTGCAAGCTTTTGCCATTCAGAATACTAATGGAATCAATTGAATAAATTTTATATTTATCGTCCTGGAAAACGCTGTAAACCATTTTGCTTGAATCTGCCGACAGTGACATAGCCGGACTAATCCCGGTTATTCCGCTTACACCGCCAAACAAATTTGTAATCTGGTAAATTTGTCCGTCTGAAATATTTTCCCTGTAAATATTATCTATACCGTTATGATCTGAAATGAAATAAATATTTTTGCCGTCATGCGACCATTGCGGGTTAATATTTTTTCCGTCGTTAAAACCCTTTAGTTCTTTTATTTCGCCTGATTCAAAATTCATTAAAGCAATTTCATAATTGCCTAAATCCAAATTGGATAATTTTGTTGTGAATTTATCTGTTACAAATGCTATGGACTTACCGTCGGGAGACCATGCAGGCTGGAGTTCTGCATAAGCATCATCCGTTAAGGGCCTTGAACTTCCGTTATTTAAATCGTAAATGAAAAGATTTGTAAATCCGCCGGCTAAAGCGGAAAAGACAATATACCTGCCGTCAGGCGACCATGAAGGGTTAAATATTTCAGCAAGCTTGGGGAAACGAATTACCTGTTTAACGCTGGCATCATTAACGTCCAGAATTGTAAGCACCGGCCTTCCGTCCTCAACTGCAGCAAATACGAATTTATTCCCATCGGGGCTCCACGCCCCTGACGAACTGATAAACTCTAAATTTTGAAGGTGAGTGTTAAATTCAGTTTTGAAGACGCTTCTTTCAACTTTCCCGGTCTTTGCATCGGCTAAAAACAAATCAATTGAGAAAAGATCCCTGGATGAAAAGAAAATCAGGTGTTTGCCGTCGGGGCTTAAAGACGGTGAAATATTCAAGTCTCCGCCGTTTTTTTTGTCCGATATTATTTCGTCTCCGTATTTATCAGGTGATGAAGTGATTTTAGCAAGTGAATCATACTCCGCATGCAGCGCGACATGCCACAAATTAGACAGCGAATCCGGAGTCATATTAAATACAGTCATAATGGCTTCTTTTTCATTTTGCTTAATAGCCATTTGCTTTAATAATTGCAGTATTTTATCATTGCCGTATTTACCGCCGACAAAAGCAAGAAGAGACTGTCCATAGCGGTATGGGAAAAACCGTCCGCTGGAAAGATCGGAAATATCAGGCAGTTTTTTCTGAGAAGCTTCCCGCATCCACATAGCTGTATTAGGGTCTTTAGGCCCTATGGATAAATACTCCGCCATTCCCTCAACAAACCAAAGGGGCATATTTGCAGCAGCAGGTACGCCTCCTTTTTTTAGATTATGTTTGCTTGTTATGTCAAATTGAAATGCATGCACAAGTTCATGGCCAATTACGTGATCTGTTTCCGCAAGCGGACCGGCAAAAGGCAGTACGATTCTTCTCTCAATTGGTTCTGTAAATCCGCCAACTCCCTGTCCAATCATTTCCTGCGAAACATTAGTCTCTATAAACTGCGGGAATCCGTCGTATAAAATTAGTATCTGGGGCCCGTCAAGCGTATCATGAAGTAATTCCGAATGCTTCGTGTACCAGCGTTCGGCCATGGAAGCGGCATCTTTTACAGCGCTTTCTTCTTCATCATAATAGTATATTTCAAAATGTTTTGTATGCATAATTTTAAAGTCGAAAATATCATACAACACTTTGTTGCGGCCAAAGTATTGAGCTTCCACATTAACAGATGATATAATGAGTATGCAAAACGTAAGGAATGCTAATAAACATGATCTTTTTAAAATTGTTTTCATTGATATTTATGCCGGGGGAAATTAATTTGATGTAATATGAGCTGCCTGAGTATCAAAATAATTCTATTTTTAAACATATGCTGAATATTTGTTAAACGTAATTAGTAATATTTTAGAAATAAATAACATTAAACTATTAGAAGCAAATTAATATATTGTCTATTTTTAGTGCAATAATCTATAAACCGGATTTTTTAAATAAATTCTTTGAAGACAATAATATGACAAAAATCGCAAATTTTTAGTTTAATATTTGTTGTGATTAAAAATACTATTGTCACGTCAAAAGTGAAATGTCAAAGGTGAAATGTCAAAGGTGAAACTGGAATTATTCAACCCATTATCAAATTTGGCATTAAACATCGGAACTTATTATTTTGATACTAAAATTTTAATTAGAAATACAGCTAAGCTTATAGTTAGCATTAAACCGGAAATCATTCATCACGGTTAATTGCTTTCTAAAATAGATGTTATATTTATTAGTATGTTGCTATATCTGATTTCCCTAATAACAAAATAAGAGAAACAATATATGGAAAACTTAAGAAAATCACTGGAGAATCTTCATAAAGAGCTTAAAGATTCAAAGAATATCGATGATGACTCGGTAAAAGTATTACGGAAATTAATGTCTGATATTCAGGCCATACTTGATAAAAATGAAAAGGCGGCAATTGCAAACGCCCCTAAATTACAAAGCTCTTTAAAAGAAACAGCCGATAAGTTTGAGATTTCACATCCGAAACTTACCGGTGCAATTAATATTGTTATCTCCTCGCTTACAAATATCGGAGTATAACGGTAAGAAGATTCTAAATAGACCCACCCTGCCTCTTTGACTTTAAGGGATATAATTAAGCTACAAGCCTGCCGGCAGGCCGTTTTTATTCCCATCTCGAGAGGGGATTAAGGGGTGTGTATTTTAATAAGTAATAAATATCCATAAACAATAAAACATAAATAATGAAAAAGACAACAACGGAAACACGAAAATACAGGCTGGATATGAATGATAAGATATTAAATTCCGGCTTTAAGGACTTTAATAAATTTTTTGCCCTTGATAATAAAGCATACATTGACGGAGCGCTTCCGGCAAAGACCAAAGAATTAATGGGATTAGTCGCCTCTATGGTTTTAAGATGCAATGACTGCATTTTTTACCATATCGACAGGTGCATACAGGAAGGCGCTTCAAGGGAAGAACTTATGGAAAGTTTTAATATTGCACTGATAGTCGGCGGCTCAATTGTTATTCCTCATCTAAGATATGCCTTTGAAGTAATGGAAGAGATTGTTAACGAATCCGAATCTCTATCCGGCAATTAGAAGAATCCGGAATTATTGTAATGCCTGCCTTATAAATACTTTAATTACGCAGGCATACATATTTTAAAACCACAAAATCATAAAAAATAATATTGGGATAATATGAACAAAATTATATTTGCCACGAAAAACCGCGGCAAGATACGTGAAGTAAATGATATTCTTAAAAGCAGTAATATAGAACTTGTTTCTTTACTCGATCTGGGAAATGTACCCGAAATAGTAGAAGACGGGCTTACTTTTGAAGATAATGCAAAAATAAAAGCGGAGATAATCTTTAAGACATACGGCATTCCCGCAATGGGGGACGATTCCGGCCTGGTAGTAGAACAGTTAGATGGAAGGCCCGGTGTATATTCGGCACGTTATGCGGGCGAAGATGCAACAGATGATGAAAATAACAAAAAGCTTTTACTTGAGCTTAATAATTATTCTGAGCCGCATCATGCCAGGTTTGTCTGTTCTGCCGTATATTATGATGGTAATAGATTTTTAACTGCCTATGGCGAAGTAAAAGGCATTATAATAAAAGAACAGAGGGGAGATAACGGCTTTGGTTATGATCCTTTGTTTTTACCGGATGGATATACATTGACGTCAGGTGAGTTAAGCCTTGAAGAGAAGAATAAAATAAGTCACAGGGCTATAGCTTTTAGAAATCTAAAAAAACTTATTGTTTAATTTTGGAGAAATCATGAAGAGGAACTTCGTTCTTGCAATCGGCTTTATATCGATCTTATTTTCTTTAAATGCATGTAAAAATAATTCAACAAATCCGGGAGATAGTAATACAAATACAGGCAGCCCGACAACTTATTTCCCGAACAACGACGGGACTTCCTATAAATATTCTGTCGTAAAAACGGATTCAGCCCAATATCAAACTTCGGTAACCAGAACCGCATATTATTCGGGTACAACTGTTTCCGGTTCTATAACCTACCAGAAGGAAATTGATTCTGTCGGATCATTAGGGCTAGCGAATGTATCAACTTCATTATTTGTAAAAGATAATAACGGAGTTTATTTTCATGTAGATACAACCGGGCTTTATAAAGTTATTCCGGCTGCTTATAAAGATTATATAAGTATTGACCAGTCCATAGAAATCCTTAAGACTTCTTTCCAGGATGGAAATAGCTGGGCGGCATTCAGTTTAGGATTAAAATACAGTACTTTGTCATTAACTATTGCTAAGGTTGATGCTGTATTTAAGGGAATTGAGCAAGTAACGTTGGGCCTTACAACAGGTACGGTAACTTTAAGCGCAGCTAAAATTCAATATACATTAACTTTAAGTATTCCTGATCCGAACAATTTATTTGCTACTCCTTCTAAATCAACATTTACAGCTAATGCCTGGTTTGCGGATAAAATTGGTATTGTTAAGATTGACGGAAATGCGACTATTCTTGATACTTTTACAGGTAATGGAATAAATTTTGCAGATACAACAAGTACAGCAACTCAAAGCCTTATAAAATATAATATAAAATAGCTCTATTTATTTGCTATTATTACCTGTACGATTCCCAGGGTTAAAGTGTACTTTTCTATTTTTGAAAAACCGGAATTTTTTAAAAGTTCCGGTATATTTATTTTCTCATCAAACTCTTCAACAGAGCGGGGCAAATATTTATAAGCAGCCTTATCGCCGGAAATAATTCCGCCAATTACCGGCAGGATATTTTTGAAGTAAAACTTGTAAATTGCTTTAAATAAGGGGTTTGAAGGCAGCCTGAATTCAAGTATGGTTGCTTTGCCGCCTTTTTTCAGTACATTGAAAAAAGAATTAAACCCCTCCTGAATATTGTAAAAGTTCCTTACTCCAAATGCGACAGTAATGTTTGTGAATGATTCTTCTTTGAACGGCATTTTTTCGGCAACTAACTGTACATTATGGCCCACAATCCACGGTCCCTTTTGATTAAATAAGCTGAGCATATTAAAAGAAAAATCAGCGCCGTAAATATTATTTACACCCATTTTCTTTGCTGCAATGGCAAAATCCCCGGTTCCGCATGCCACATC